>NZ_CP028556.1 GCF_002165255.2 Acinetobacter sp. WCHA45
TTGATAGATAATTTATCATTTAATTTTATTATCTTTTGTGTATAGTCTAATGATAAATTTTATGTATTTCAGGTTAACAAGTTGTATTTCTATTTACATAGAAAAAAATATATTAAGCTTATGATAAATAAAATAAAAAAATCAAAATTTTAATTTTATAAGGGTACACTACAATCTAGATATATTCACGCGAGTATATAAAAATTCCAATCATGACTAAATTGGAGTTAAAAATGACCTTTATTCATCTACATCTTTTGATAATTTTCTTTAAGCTTATCTCTTTATTCATTAGCCTTGATTTTGTAAGTGCGCTCATAACGATTTGCTTTACGCAGATGCTGATCATCATGTTTTTAATTACTCGCTTTGGAATGGAGGTTAAGTAATGCAAATTTTTGGTTCACTTCCTCCTGACTTAATCACTGACATTCTTAATCCATTTAGCGCAGGTAGGTTTACTGGTTTGCATATAGCAGCAATTAAATGCCTATTTGCGCTTGGCTTAAAAAATAACTTCAAAACAAAAGAAGTCTCTTTGTCTCTACAGCAATTAAAGGATTTAACTGGTTTAAGTAAGCCAATGGTTATTAGAGGAATTAGAAGGTTAATTGAGCTGGGGATAGTTCTAAAGTTAGATCAAGATAAAACGAACATTGTGAACAAGTACAAGTTAGTTTTTACAGAACGTAGGTTTACTAAAATTCCATATGCTCACTTACTAGATCGTTTGCCTTATTTTCCCAATAAAGGGATCTATGTTTTAACTGCTTTAAAGATCTATCTGATTTTGCTACAAGTTAGAGAAAACAGCTCTAAGAAGGTGACGATTTCTTATTTTCGATTTTCTCATTATGGGATTAGTCGGAAGTATGTCAGTAAAGCCTTAGAGATTTTGATTACGAATGATCTAATCTCTATTTCCAGAGATGTGGATGAGAATGGTTGTTTTGTTAAGAGCTGTAATAACTATCTAATTAAAGGCTTAGTTTTAAGCCAACCAGCAACGTCAATTGCTAGTTAGTTTTTTTTCCTTCCTGAAGTAGAGCACTGGTTTTATTAATGATTTTCTATATTATGATTTCATAACATATAAAAGAGGGATGAAAATGGGGTTCTTTGATTCAATATTTGGCGATGATTATAAGTTAATGAACTTTGAACGAAATGGGAGAGTTTTCTCATTCAAAGGGAAAATACTTTTTGATTTTTCTTCAACTAAAATATATGAAACCGATAATGGACAGTTTTTGATTGTCTACAATTCAAATAAAGACTTTATAAGCACTAATTTCGATGGGCTTTTTCAGCATGAAACATTGATAAGCGGACAAAGGTTGGCAAAGGAATTTGCTATAAAGTTTGGGGTTGATTACTTCAACAAGTATTGCCGAACATATGGGGGTACTCCACCAACTGTTGCTCATCTTTATCCTTCTAAAAGATCTGTTGGGCAGAATAATGATCGATATTATGAGTTAGTAATATTGAGTGCTCATAAAGCTATTAATTGTAATACGGAAGGTGAAAAACTCTATTTTCTTACAGACGGTTCATACTTTTTTGATGGTGGTTTACATATTAGTAGTGATGGTGAGCTACTAGAAAATGCTGAACATATTAGATTTAAAGGCAGTAGTTCGCCATATATATCTGAGTTATTAGAAGTTTTTAATAAAAATGGTGTCCATCTCAAACACTTGAAATAATTATTTTAGGAAGATGCTTTGTAGGTATGACATGACTTACAGAGCAAACCTAATTCATATAGTACATGTTAATTGATGTATATTATTGTTCATTAGAATATAACAGTAGTGAACATCTATGAGCAATATTTCAATTAATCAGGCAAGTAAACTGTTCAAGGTTAGCCGTAATACTATCTATGCTCGCATTAAGAAAGGTGAGATAACCAAAAACAGCGATGGTAATGTTTCTGTTCAAGATATGATGCGTTTATTTGGAAATAAGGCAGATAAGAAAGCGACAGAACAGGCTGTCAGTGAGCTATTGAACACTGTAAATAATACTGAGCAGTTAATTGAGCAACCTAAAAGCAATAATGAACAGCTTTTACAGCAAAAAATTGAACAATTGGAAGGACAAGTTGAACAACTTGAAAAGCAATTAGAGTACGTCAAAGCAAACGAAGCTTGGCTTAAACAGCAATTAGATCAGAAGCTCATAGAACATAAGAATCATGAAAAGAAAGGGCTGTTAGGTCGTTTATTTGGATAAGGTGTGTCATACCCAGACCTAAACTATGCTATATTTTAGGTGTTAAAAGGTATTACCTTTGGAGGTAAAACATGCCATCAACTACTCAAGCATCTAATGCACCTAAACCTAGTGGCATCACATCGGTAAAACTAGGACACAGAAAGCACGTATTAGCCCAAATTGCTGAATTAAAGCAAAGAACTGTACATAGCCTAGTGGTTGAAGCTGTGGACGCTTATATTGCTCAAATGCAAGCAAAAATGGAATATGAAGCTCAAGCTATACGTTCTTTTGAGAATTACCAACAAACAGGCTTGCATGTAACGCATGACGAGCTACAGGCTTGGGCAGACAGTTTAACCAGTGATACGCCTTTAGAAGCTCCAACATGCCACAAGTAGTTTATACCGAAGAATCTAAACAAGATTTAGTGCGTTTTGCTAATTTTTTGGTAGCAAATGAAGCAAAGGAACAGGCAAAAGCGGTAATCACTGTTATTTTGTCGAACGTGAAAAAGTTAGAAGAATTTCCCTTAATTGGGCGAATATATCCAATTGAGAATAAGGATTTTAGAGAACTTAAAATTAAATATGGCAGTAGTGGCTATGTTTGTTTGTACTCTTTCGATCCAATAACCGACATTGTTTTAGTCCACGCTTTTAGACATCAAAGAGAATTAGGATATTCCGCTTTCTAATGATGCCAGTGGATAGATAAGGAGCTTTTCACGGTTATCTGAATAATTAACCGTTAGAAATTTCTTATCTGCATAGAATTATGATACAAATATTTTAGACATGAAAAAGCCCGTATTTCTTCCCTCGCCAAAGTTTAGAAATACAGGCTTGAATCCTTAAATCATATGAACCGTGAAGCTCATACAATCTGAGAATAATAATACAGGTTGTTTGAGCATTTGCAAACAGTGAAGTTATGCAATGCAACAATTATCATTAGGCTTAGAACAATTTACAGGCAATCTTCCCAACAAGCCCTATTGCTCAGACAATATGGATTTCGGGTTACAGATTCGTCCTAAGCATTTAGCTTTGCTTAAACGCTATATTCAGCCTAATCACCCCTATTACACGCATTTCTTTGTTTTTGATTTGGACTATCCAACAGCATACATTGATTTCTTTTATTCAATGGTAGGCGTACCAGTTCCTAATTTAATCGTAGAGAATCCAGAAAATGGACATGCTCACTACGTCTATCAGCTAAAAACTCCTATCTATCACACTAATGCAAGCAACGATAAGCCCATAAAGTACGGTAATGCTGTCTATTTGGCTCTTAGATCTGTATTGAATGCAGATATTAGTTACAGCGGACTTATTACTAAAAACGCTGTACATAAGCATTGGCGTACCCATGTTTTACGTGAACAACCTTACACACTTGATCAGCTTTCTGAACGCTTAGACTTAACAACAAGGCAAATCAATAAACAAATCAAAGTTGATGAAGCTGTAGGGCTTGGTCGCAACTGCTGTGTGTTCCATACAGTACGACATTGGGCTTATGTTGAGGTGCGACAATATCGAGGTCGAGATAACAAGTTCAATCAGTGGCTTGAATCAGTCATTGCTCAATGCTGTTCAATCAATGCTCAATTCACTGATCCATTGCAGTACAACGAAGTGAAAGGCATTGCTAAATCTATTGCTCGTTGGGTATGGAAACGTGATGGCTACGCTTACCAAGAGTTTATTGATCGTCAGACACGTAAAGGGCAGTTAGGTGGTAAAGCTAAAGCTGAAGCATATAACGCTAAACGTGCTCAAGCAGTACGTTTGAAGGGTAAAGGTTTAAACAATACACAGATAGCAAAACAGCTTGGTGTAGCTCGTTATACAGTGATTCGTTGGCTTGATGGGGTGTCACAATAGCCTAAATCAGATATTAGCCCTTTGGGCTGTTTCTAGCGTTTCGCTGTGTTGCTATTCCATTACTTGTTTTCTTATTTTGCGGAACGGTGGAAACAGCTTTCAACCGACTGAAGATTTTAATTCTCAATGAGAGTCACAGAGGGCGTGGAGTATTTTATTACTTTTTTCTTGCCTGAAATATGCTTATGTCTAATTGACAAACTTTTAAAAAACAATTATTTATATATAAATAATATAATAGAAAGTAATAAAATTATTTTAGTAACATCTTACACAATCTGTTTTCTTTTCTAGAATTTCAATAGAACGCTAGTGTGACCATCTATTCTTTCGTTCACACATACTTTTTGTCCACACTAATTCTTCTTATGTAATGTTTATTAAATTCACAATGGAAAGAGAGCGGAGCTTTAAAAAAAATACCTCTGCCTGAAACGGAGCATTTATTTTAAAGGGTGGGGGCTCAACAGCTTTATCCCCTACCATTTGTGAAGGTACTTCAAATAATACCTAGTATGTGTTCTTAGCCTTGTGAAAAAAATTATCTGAAATTATGATTTTACTAATGTTGCTTTAAAAGCTCCTCATTTGCTTTTACAGCTCGTTTAAGTATTTGTGGTGCAAGTGCATGGGTGTTGCATCTATCATTTAACCTGAGCGATTCTGTGAGCATCAAAGAATGGTTGTGATTCCGTTTTGTGTGCTGTGTAAATTAAAAAGATATACGAATCAACAAATGAGACATTTATTTTATGTTGGTTATTATTCCTAACTGATTGTTATATATTGACATTTTTGTTAATTTAATATAATATATCAAAATATAAGTAAACATTAAGTTTCTGAAATAATATTTATGTAAGTTATAGAAATATAACAATATTTTTCATAAAATGACATTAATAAAAAAATAAACCCAATTTAAATCAATGATTTTTAATTCTCTGTTTTTTAAAAAAACATGCCCTTAACATAATCGGTATAAGGCTTTAACACATATCAAAATAAATTTGGTTAAACCTACAGATCTATATCTATCTTAATATCTAATTATTATTAATTAATTCATATATTTATATCTATCTCTTTATCCATCTAAACAACAAAAAATAGTACTTATCTCCTATCCATCTTTTAATGAGTAAATTAGTCACTACTAGCAATTTTTTAAATTATCCAATAAATACAAAATATCAAATAAAACAATCAAATATGAAAGATATATATCTAGCTCTAGCCCATGCTAGGGATAGTATAAATCGACCATTAGCCACTAGGTACACAGTATCTCTTAACAATGATCACAGTTTCGATATTAAGAAGCTGACCAGAATCATTAAAAATACATTTAAGGAAACAGGATTTTCATTCATTTATAGCTTTGAATATGTTGAAAAAAAAGGCTTACACTTGGAAATGATGATAGTCACTGATCAATCTAAATACAGTCCTGAACAGGTTAGAAAGGTTCTGATTAAAGCATTGATCAATATGGATGGTGTTGTTATCACGACAGAGAATGACTATACAAAGTTAGCTCTTAACTATCATCAAGTTAGAAATGAGTATTTAGAAACAGGTGTTAAAGCAGGTCACAACTTAAAAAATGAGGTTCATTTTAAAGCATGTGTGTATCGAGCTTCCTACCTTGCCAAGCAGGACAATAAACAAGAAGTACAGTACAAGAAAAAGTTTGGAACAATAACAGGATAACAATAAAAATGATTGATATGGCACAATATGAAATTAACTCAGCATACAATAAGTTTTTGAATAAATTAGTATTATGGTCTTATTTATATAAGAGAGTTGAAGCAGGCAGGACACAGGGATTTAGTCCAGGAATGGACTATGAAAAGATGATTTCATTTCAGGAAAGAGTACAAAAATTATTGCCCGATATGGAGAAGTTGGACAGGTCTAAGATTCGATCTTATTACCCATTAGTTGATGATATTGCTTTGATTCAGTATTTCAAAGATACAGTAGAGGGATAACCAAGTTTGGTTATTCCCTAAATTCTAATTAGATTTGAAATGTGTAAATATATAACGAGTATTTTTTACTTGGTTCTACGAGCTATCCTACGAGCCTGTGCAATCTCAAGTTGTTTTTTTATAGTGTAAATACGCTCTAGAAATAGCTCACTAAAATCTAATAAGTCTTCAGTTTCTTCTTTTTGTGTATTTCCATCATGAGCTGCGTCATTACCATCTAAACGAATATGATGTACGTAATCTTTTAAATCTAAAGGAATTATCCCTTGCTTTATTAAAAACTCAATACGATTAAATAATTTATCTTTCTGTGCGGAATTAGGTTGATCTGTTGGATTTTTATTAGATTCTAACCATTCATTTAATAGTTCTTTTGTAGTTAAATCCAAACAAAGCCTAAACATAGCTCCACTAGCTGTATAACAATTTAGTGATAGACAAGTAGTTGCTTCATCAAAAACTGATTTTATATTACTAGGTACGTGTTCTGGACAGGGCGTAACGGCTATTCTTGGTGGAATAAGAGTACTTCCTATAGAAAAGTATAAAGATAGATTGAAATCTTTGAAATCTTCTAATTTGGTAACCTTTGGTAAGTGTTCATTCAAAGGATACGGGATACTTGATTTTTGAGTTAATCGAAAAACTGTAGGTTGATTACAATGACTACATACAGCAAGTATATCTATTTGATAATTATTGATTCTATTAAATCCTTTATTATCTAACCTAAGATTTGTTGCTCTGCAATAAGTACAATTCGATATAATAAAACTCATTCTTATCCTCTTAAAACTCGATATACAGTAGCTACGCCACAATTAACGGCTTTTGCTATTTCTTCTTTTGTTAAACCTTTATTATTTAACTCTTTAATTCTAGCATGTTTAGCTGTATCTGCTTTCTTTCCACTTGGCTTATATCCACTTCTTTCTAAACCCTGTTTAATACGTTCTCTACGCTTGTCATTGTCTAGTCGAGCCATAGTAGCCAATAAATCTATAAGCATATTATTTACTAGGTTCAGGATAGAGCTTGTAATGGTATCTGTTGAACTAATAAGCATGTGTGTAGTTGGTAGATCAGCTACAACTAGCTTTAAGCCCTTTTCTTTTATACGTCCTTTCAATACATCAAAGTCAGTTTGAGAAAGCCTAGATAGGCGGTCTACGCTCTCAACTAGTAACGTATCGCCGTTCTTTGATTCATCTAATAGCTGATTTAATACAGGTCTATCCAACTTAGTGCCTGATTCATTCTCTACATATTCGTTCACATCTCCTTTAATGGATTTAGCAAATTCTCTTAAATCATCTAATGCCCTTTCTGCATCTTGATCTTTGGTACTGGCACGTACATAAATTCTAGTAGTCATTTCTCTATGTGTTTTTAAGTACTATGATAATACTATCATTTAATTTATTATGATAGTCTA
>NZ_CP028557.1 GCF_002165255.2 Acinetobacter sp. WCHA45
ATGCCTACCAGTGAATTAATAGTAAAAGATAATGCTTTAATTAATGCGAGTTATAATTTAGATACCGTAGAACAACGGTTAATTCTACTGGCTATCTTACAAGCAAGAGAAACAAAAACAGGGATTGATGCAAACACTAGGCTACGGATCCATGCCAGTGACTATATGAGCAGATTTAATGTTAGTAAGCATGCCGCCTACAAAGCCCTAAAAACAGCAGTTACTAACCTTTTTGGTAGACAGTTTAGCTACCAAACAATTGATGAAAAAACAGGAAAATCAAAGAAAGTAATTTCTCGATGGGTTCAAAATATTTCTTATATTGATGATGCTGCAACCTTAGAGGTTACTTTTACAATGGATGTAGTCCCTTTAATTACACGTTTAGAAAAACAATTTACAAGTTATCAGTTAAAACAAGTTACCCAATTAACAGGAAAATATGCCATTCGACTCTATGAGTTGCTTATAGCATGGCGTGAAGTCGGTAACACTCCTATATTTGAAGTTTCTGACTTTCGTTCGAAGCTTGGCTTAACTTCAGATGATTACCCAAGACTAGATACATTTAAACGACGTGTACTTGAAGCAGCAGTCAAACAAATAAATGAACATACAGATATCATCGTTAAAGTTGAACAGCATAAAGAAGGTCGCTCTATTTCTGGGTTCTCTTTTAGCTTCAAACAAAAAAGAAATCCGAACAAAGCAATAGAACGTAAGAAAGATCCCAATACATTAGATATTTTTTCCAGAATAACAGATGCTCAACGCCACTTATTTGCTAACAAGCTTTCGGAATTACCTGAAATGGGGAAATACTCTCAGGGCACTGAAAGCTATCAACAGTTTGCAATAAGAATTGCTGAAATGCTTCAAGATCCTGCTAAGTTTCAAGAATTACATCCTTATCTTGAAAAAGTTGGCTATCGTTAAAATACTGATGTAACGTTACATGATTAATTATTGTCTACAAGCATACAGATTTTTACTTGGGTTACATAATGAAAGCACTATCTGTTATTGAGTTATCACAACTTTATGGGATGAATCGACAAAGTATTTATAAGCGTATAAATAAAGGAGATTTATCAAAAAATAGTGATGGGAAAATAGATTTATCTGAAGCCATAAGAGTATTTGGCGAACCATCTAATAAAAATAATAATGTAACCCCATTACAGTCTACTGCGGTACAAAAAGAGACAGAAGTAGACATGCTAAAACAGCAGGTAGACATACTAAAAAAACAGCTAGAACTTGCACATGAGCGAGAAGTTTTCCAACGAGAACAGCTAGAAGCAAAAGACAATCAAATAGAAGCTATACAACGACTGCTAGAAGCCCCAAAAACCAATATAACTACGTTTACCGATCAGAAATCTAGCCAAGATATAGCAACGGATCCTCGGCCAGAAACTGAGCCTAAACATGACGGATTGACTACTCAGGATGCGACTGAAAATAAGCGTATTCCGGTGCCGGAGCAGGTTGAACCGGAACAGCCGAAAAGAGGATGGTTAAGCCGGTTTTTCTTGCCGAATGGCTAAGAGGCTTATTTAGGTGTACTAATCAAAGTTGTGAAACATTGATCAAAGAATAAGCGTGGAACGTGAAAAATCATGAAAAAAGCCCGAACAGGGATGTTCGGGCTATAAACTAGAAACTACAGCATTGATTTCTATAGATAATTATAACGCATTTCGTATAACGTGCATTATGTTAATTTTAGAAAAGCTTTAGAAATATCATTAAAAATCAGGTTTACAATTTCCGAAAATCATACCTCTAGGGTTATTGACATTTTATAACCCTAGAGGTATGATTATTTCAACTTTTTTATCTAGGTGAATATCTCATGAATAGTAGAGAACTCATCAAGATGCTTAAGGATGACGGTTGGGAAGAAGTGCGATGCAGTGGTAGCCACCACCAGTTTCAGCACCCTACGAAGAAAGGAACAGTGACTGTGCCCGCTCCTCAAAAGGACTATCCACCTAAAACTTTAAAATGCATTTTGAAAGCAGCGGGTCTAATTTGACCCGCTCTACTAACCCTAAATGAGAGTCATCTAAAACTTATACACACTTTACGAGGAATTATCATGGCCCAAAGATTTATACTAGGTTCTAGAAAAAGGCGATTTGATATTTATTATATTTAAATAAATATCAATCTATTAATATGAAATTATATTGTAAGTATATCTAGGAGGACATTATGTTTTTTCCTATTGCGATAGAACAAGGTTCTGAAGATCAGAGTTTTGGCGTAATCGTACCGGATATTCCTGGATGCTTTTCTGCCGGAGATACTTTAGATGAAGCTATTAGAAATGTTAAAGAAGCTATTAGTATTCATCTAGAATTATTGGCGTCTGCCGAAGAAGCTATTCCTACAGCACAAGATCTAGCTAAATATGTAAATGATCCTCTTTATGAAGGCTGTGCATGGTTTCTTGTTGATTTAGATATATCTAGATATCTTGGAAAAACTGAAAAAGTTAATGTTTCTTTACCTCAAAGGCTTATTCATTTAATAGATGAAAAGGTTTCTAAGGATAAGACATATAAATCTCGTTCAGCATTTCTAGCAGCTGGTGCAGAAAAACTTCTAAGCTGTCATTAATTTTACAATTGAAATAAAAAAGCTCTCAATTATGAGAGCTTTTTTATTTTATATAATTCGTATAATTTTAATTTTATAAGATATTAATTTAAAACTTAACGATCTTTATTTGATTGAGATAAAAGAGAAGCAGCAATTTCTTTAGTATCAGCACTGTATTTATTACTTTTTAATACAGCAGATGCTGTAGTTTCCATATCTTTTCCTGTTTGCTTATCTGTTTTAGTTTGAGCTAAAGCAGAAGCTGACAGTTTTTTAGCTATCGCGGAAGAGGATGGATTCCTCAAAATATCTGATGCTTTAGATGCTACGTTACTAGAAGTTTTTTTCGAATTATTCGACATGATTTTTTCTCACTAATACCCATTAAAACAATATATAGTGTATACTTTAAAAAGTAAACACAACATATAGTGTATTCAAAAATTACTTTCCAAGAATTAATGGATATAGGTTATGAATTCTATTGAACAAGTAGAGAAAACTAAAAATAGATTTGCATATGGTCAAAATGGACTATTCACAGTTGGATTAGGAGTCTGGCAAGACATCTATGAACATGAGAACTGTGGAATCAATGAAATGGTTGTTTTTTTATCTTTATCATGTGGAACAGATGGCGAACATATTAAAAGCACTTGGAGTATAAATTCGATTAAAAAATACATCGGATTAACTGATATTCCTGCAAAAAAAGCTCTTAATAACTTAATAAGTTATGGATTTGTTAAAGTTATAAAACCAGTATTGAAAGCAGGCGATAGACCTGAGTATGAAGTTAAAAATACTACTAATGAGCAAGGTGATTATATTTGGCTACCCAATAGTTTGATTGTAGGAGTTAAAGGTGAAAGTTCACCAGTTAATAGACTTAAAAAAAGGAATGACAAACGTCTACTCTACTACTTTATTCGCTTATATTTTTTTCAAGACATGAAAGAAACAGGATGTATTTCTCAAAAAATTATTCATGCTGCGCCATATGAAGGAATAGATAAATTAGAAACCAAGCTCGTAACTAAGATCAATAATAAATACAATCTTCTAAAATTAGATTATCAGTGGTTTACATCAAGTAATACAAATTTTGGTACGTTTGGTACAACCAGTACTACGGGTACAGGAAAACGCCAAAAGAGTTTCTTTACAACTGAATATTGCCCAAAACTAAATGAGCGTGGAGCATGGATAATATTCCGTCCTTTATGGGATATGAAATTAGTTGAACCTGTATTTTTTATGTCAGATGCTCCTGATGATTCCTTAGATGATGAACGAATATTCATGTATGAGCTATTCAATGAGTCACAGAAAAAGATAGCAGATAATATTTTAAGTTGGTTTAGAGATAATGATGAGCGAATGATCGCTCTGAAAAGTATATCCAATAAGGGGAGTGATACAAGGAGAACAGCGTATGGCTTTGTAGATAATGACTATGCAAATGCTTCAATTAAACCAATGTTCAGATTGAAATATAGAACAAAAAATCCTTATAGTAAAAATAGAGTAAAAGAGCAATCGAAGTTTGATAGAGAATTAGTACAAAAAATAGAAAGTGAAGAAAGTTCTGGTTAAAAATTAAACAAATAGGGGGTTCAAAGTTATATCAAAGATATAATTCAATGTTTATATTCAAAGATATAACTCAATGTCTATATTCAAAGTTTCATGGTATGGGGATTTAGGGGAAAGGAGTTTAATTCATATTGAACTACTTTTTTTAAAAGCGTAATCAGGGAAGGATAATCCATCTATTATTGTGACGCTCGTAGACACTCGCTAAGTTTTTTTTCTGTAGACGCTTTTTGTGATTTTACATAAGATAAGACTCACCTAGTCCATTTAATTAATAGACTAGGAAGTTACGTTTTATGGATAAAGTTTTTTCTTAAGCAAGATGTTCTGCTATTTTTCTCGTTTCTCGTATTAAGAAATCCCCATAAACTTCTTCTGGAAAGATTTTTAGACGTTTCGTAAATGGTGAGATATTAAGTGTACTTTTCTTTTCTGTTAAACTATCAATATTTTTATAATGAAATTTTACAAATCCATATTCTATGGCTAATCTAATAAAATCTTTATTTAGATCAGTTAGTTCTAAAAACTTTGTTTTTTTACTTTTAAGAACCTGAGAATAGGACTCTAAATTACTATCCGCCAGACTTTTTAAGAAAATTCTATCTTTATCAGATAAAACTATATTTGGATCATCAAAAGAATCAGGAATATTATTTATAACTGCTTCAACGTAAGTCAGTGTTTTATTATGATTAATATCATCAGCCGTAATTTTTTCATAAATTGGCGTTATTTCAATTCGCTTAAACTTATTATTTAGCGTAGGTGTATTAACTAATTTCTTAAGAAATTCTTCAACAATTGCATGCGCTGTTTTATTCTTTTTAAAAGATAATTCACAAATAATTTTTCTTTCCGATGGATAGAAAACAGCGCTAAAATCTTTAGGGTTTGCTTTATAGTTTGTCGGAATATATCTATTAGTATCTAATTTTACATTTTGAGATTCTACCGTGTCTCTAAAATTGCTGGTAAGCCCAGTACTTTTAAAGATCTCACATCTAAAGCCATGCTCTAATTTATCTTCATTTAAAGGCTTTATACTGTCAAACTTTACGTAATTGGAACGAGCTTGCAAAGGTACTTCACGAAGATTCCCACTTAGATCCAAAAACAAATCTATATATGTCTTTGTTGAAACCTCGTCAGAAAAAATCTGTACATCAAAAGCTGTATAAAGAACAGAACATGAACGTGAACCTGCCATATTTCTCTCATTAATATTATCGAGCAATAATTATACATTTATTATAAATTAAATATAATCTTCTTCTTTTTCATAATAATATAAGTTGTTACAACTTGTATAATTAATCCAAAGAATTTTTCGTACATAAAAATAGAGTACTTTATTAAAAACCAGATTAACTCTGTTTTTTTTGTTCAATCTGATCATTGGCCTCAAACATGCCAGGATTGGTAATCCGAATATTGCCCTGACAATTACCACAAAGCATCAGTCCTGCAAAAAGCTGCACGTTTTCCCTTGAATCACAGAAAGCGCAAGGTTTAGAAAGCTGAATAATATTAGTCATATTTTTGACTCCCAATAAAATTATTCTGGGCGTAGGCTGTACCTCTGGCCTGCATATTGCGTATATCTTCTTTTTCCATATTCAACTTCATTAAGATGCCAATCAACATCATGTATACGCCACCAAAATCCTCATAATATTTCTCTTTAAAACAATTTTCTTGAGTAAAAGTTGTCAAAGAGTGATTCATATTTTTTTCAAAATCATTCACCAATGTTTCAATCCGACTGGCCTGCCGTTCAATACTGGCCATCTGTAAATTACTGGTCAGTAAATCCCGTAAATAAGTTCCGAGTTTATCGCCCTTCAATTGAGCCAAACGCTCATATTCTTGTGCGACTTGATTGTCTAATCTGACGGCTACGGTTCGAGTACTGTTCATTAAAAACTCCTACAATTTGTTTTCAATCTAAGCACCTAATTTCTAAAAAGTAACTATCAAATATAAGTAAACACTGTGTTAAGTTTTAATGATTACAGGTTAAATATCTAATATAAAAAGAGAAATTTACATAAAAACGTAAACAAAGGTGATTACAAGCTATCTCATTGTTTTGTAAGTAAATATTGCACTTTATTCGCAACAAAAAGTGTTTACAGCTAAGTCTATGAAAGATAATAAAAATCATGCTAAAAGCGTAAACGCTTTCCAGACAGATGAAAAATCGCTGTATCCCTTATAGCATAAGGCTTTGGAGCTTTTATCTTTAGATGCGTGGTGTGTGAACCAAAAATTGCCGGTATGTACCGGCTCCCAATCCATTTAATTGACTTAACTGACAGTAAAGATAGTGCTTGGCCAAAAGAGATCCTGACTATTGTGTTTCGAAGGAAAAAATCTATAAACGGGAACTCTAGCCTACAGATCAAAAATAAAACCCAAGTTAAAACGCTCTCACATGCGATTTCAGCCAATTTTTTAATAGGACATAGAATCTACTGTTTAAATGAGTAATCAGGCCAAATAACGCAAATGAGCGTCAAATAGAGGCTATTTTAATTCTAATTGGGATGAATAGAGCGAGTGTCTACGAGCGAAGCACCAAAATTCGCGCCTCGCCTCTCTGAAAAACAGCTTTTTAGGCTATGAAGCCTAAATAAGCGTAAATCAAATGCAGAAAATTGAGTCTAGATCGAGCATAGCGAGTAAAAAAGCTTTATGAGCGAAGCGAATTCCGAGTTGCTTTTGCTCTTGCCTTTGCTTTTTCTCAAAGTCACAACAGAATGATCCAAAAAATTGCCCCACGAATCGAGCGAAAGCGAGATTCAATAGAGTTTGAGCGTAGCGAAAACCAAGGGCAATTTTTCATTCCCAATGCTTTTAATAATTTTTAAGTTTTTAAATGCTTTTAGATCTGCTGTAAGCCTTTATTTATAGTATATACAAGGGATATACCACACCAAAAAGTCACCTATACCACACCAAAAAGTCACCTATACCACACCAAAAAGTCACCTATACCACACCAAAAAGTCACCTATTTACACCATTGATTAATGATGGTGTAATAACACCACGTATAATAAAGGTGTAGTAA
>NZ_CP028558.1 GCF_002165255.2 Acinetobacter sp. WCHA45
CTGGGCTTCGCATAAGAGATTTTATGTTAAATAGGTTCGATTAAGCAGATCGTCTTCTAATTTTGAACATTGCTCATCATCAATGACTCCGGTAATACTTTGTAGCCACAACCCATCTGCTGCTAAACGAAGTAACTCTAAATCAGGATGACTATCCGTTTCTGCATGTTGAGATAATCTATTTTTTAGCCATTCCATCCAAATTTTATTAAAGGTAGGCTCTGTGATCATAGTCATTGATAACGCTGACCAAGCAGAAACCACCCCATCTATTTGATGGATAAAAGAACTATGAATATAAGCTCGTGTGAATTTACCATATTCTGTTGGATCGCGTTTAATCAAGTATTCAACTGTTTGATCTAAATCAAGAATTATTTGATTGAACATTTCTTCTATCAAATTTTTTTTATTCGGGAAATGGTGAAATACCCCCCCTTTTGTTATACCTACTGCTGTAGCAATATTTTGAATAGAAACACCAGAAATACCCTTTTGAGAAACAAGAATAGTTGCCTGTTCAAGGATGCGCTTTCGAATAACCTCTGGTTGCTTCTTTTGTTGCCGAATTTCTTTCACTTAATGACCTGCTGATTGCGAAAATAAATTAATAATTATTACGCCAGATACGATAAAACCAATTCCAATTAAAGCAGGATTATCTAGTGTCTGTTTAAAAACAAAGTAGCCAACTACAGCAGTTAGAACAATCCCAACACCAGCCCATATAGCGTATGCGATACCTAAAGGGATTGTTTTAATAACTTGTGATAATAAATAAAATGCCGTGCTAAAAAAAATAAAGACCATCACGCTTGGAAAAAGTTTTGTAAACCCTTCCGATTTAACTAAAAAACTACTTCCAATCACTTCGGAAACTATTGCAAATCCAAGTAATACATAAGCGAGTAACACACTGTTCATAAGTAATCATACCTAAAATACCAATCGGAAGGTATGTTAAATTTTCAAAAAAAAATTATCAATAATTATTTTAGATTTTCTAAAATTAACATAATACACCTTATACGAAATGCTGTATAATTATCCTTATAATTCAACGCTGTAGTTTCTAGTTGATAGCCCATCTTCCCCAAGGTGGGCTTTTTTTATGACTTTTCACGTTCCACGCCTATTATTTCATCAATGTTCCACACTTTTGATTAGCTCAATTGAATAATCAGGATGCCTGGTCTTTTTCTTTTTGGCATTCATCCAGCTCTTTCTTCAGTGCCTTTTTATCCTGGTACGATGCAATCAGCATGATCGGGATCAGCAGCGGAGCCACAATAATTCCCAGGGCAATGTCTTTCAGTTTCGGCATGATCTTTCACCCTTATTGCTCAGTCATTATCAAAGACGGCATTCAGCACACGGCCAAATAAACCACGTTTTTTGTGTTGTGGCACTGCCACACTTTGCAACGTGGCATGCTGTAGCGTTTGGGTGTGGTATGCCGTAGTTTCTTGCTGTGGCACTGCTACATTTTCTGCAATATTTAATTCATTATTCTTTTTATTATCAGTGTCTTGTTGTGTTGTCGCATACTGTGGCATCTTGGTGTCGCATGCCGTAGCATCTTGGTGTGGTGCTGCTGTGGCAGGTGCAACACTTTTCAGCTCAATGAGTGTTTGCATACGGTCAATTTGTTGCATTAACCGTTCTTCACGTTCTTGGTATCTTTTGACTTCATTTTCTAAATGGGCAATAAGTTTTTTTGTAGATTCATCACCTTCTTGCTTAGATGATTCAATTTTTTGAGATGTTTGCTCAGGTTCTCCAAAGCATCGTATGACCTCTGCTAGATCGAATTGTCCATCACTGGAGCGTGATAAACGTCCATTACGTACAGCTCTGTAAATGGTTGATCTATCCACATGAAATTTTTTAGATACTTCACTTAGTGATAACTTAGCCATTTACGGTGTCCTTTTTATTTGATGGCATGTATCCCACTTTTTTTAGATATGGGGATAGTTCTTTGATTTTTTCAGGGTCTTGTAGCATCTCAGCAATACGAACAGCAAATTGAGGATAGCTTTCTGTTCCTTGTGAATAGCGACCCATTTCAGGGAGTTCTGAAAGTTTATTTGCAAACATATGCCGTTGAGCATCGGTCATCTTTGAAGAAAGTTTCAAAGTATTCGGATCTCTTTCTATTGATGTGCTGTCCTTCTTTTTCTGTTTAAAGTTAAAAGAAAATCCTGAAATTGATCGACCTCTTTTGTGTTGTTCATACTTCACTGTGATATCTGTATGTTCGTTAATTTGTTTAATAGCGAGCTCAAGTACACTAGTTTTAAAGCGTTCCATACGCTTGTACTCAGTATCGAGTACGCCAATTCTTTGACGGAAATCACTTAGCTCTATAATTGGAGTAGAGCCCGTACTTCTCCAAGCAATTAATAACTCATATAAACGAACAGCATAAGCACTACTGAGATTACTAACTTGCTGCAATTCATATTTAGTAAAATGCTCTTCTAAGCGGGTAATTAATGGAACTATGGCAGGGGCAAAAATAAGCTTAACCACTGCTTCATTATCTACATATCCAATTTCACTAACCCAACGGGATCTATAGTTCTCAATATTCCCTCTTTCATTTATTTTTTGATAGCTGAATTGTCTTGCAAACAAATCATTACAGGCATCTTTTAATGCCTGATAAGCGGTATTGCGATGTACGCCAAATTGATTGATATAGCTTTCTGCATGGACAGTTAAGGGATCATTAGCATTAATCCCTTTCCCACTTTCTCTTGCCTCAACAATAGCTAATAAAATTAAACGTTGTTCTACTAAATCTAAGTTATAACTTGCATTAATTAAAGCATTGTCTTTTACAACTAATTCTCTCATGAAGCACCAGTATTATTTATTATGCTATGACACCTTAATTAATTTTAGTGCTATAAGCAAGGTAAACGGTGTCATATTGCAAGGTAAACGGTGTCATATTGCAAGGTAAACGGTGTCATATTGCAAGGTAAACGGTGTCATATGAAGTCTAGGAGCCTTCATTTACAAGGTTTTTAGCTTACCTAAAAGCATTTAAAAACTTTAAAATAATTAAAAGCCCAAGGAAGGAAAAATTGCCCTTGGTTTTCGCTTCGCTCAAACTCTATTGAACTTCGCTTCGCTCAAACTCTATTGAACTTCGCTTTCGCTCAGTTCGTTGGGGCAATTTTTTGGTTAATACTTGCGTGACTTTAAGAAAAAGCAAAAGCAACTCGGAATTCGCTTCGCTCATAAAACTTTTTTACTCGCTACGCTCGATCCAAGAGCAAATTTCTGCATGAAACTTACGCTTTCTTAGGCTAAAGAAGACAAAAAAATGTTTTTCAGAGGGTCTAGGCGCAAATTTTGATAGTTCGCTCGTAGACACTCGCTCTATGCATCTATCTAAAGTCAAAATACCTCTTTATTTCGCTCTCATTTGCGTTTTTTGAGCTGTTTTGTGTTTTTCACTATGAGATCTATGTTTTCTAGGTAAAGGCTCTTAAATCGCATTTGAACGCGTTCTATGAAGCTTTTCATAATTAAAGTTTTGGGTTGAAATTTTTAACCTGGATGAATGGACAAAAAATTGATTTTTTACGTTTTTTTAAACAAGGAAATAAATACTTTTTTCCATGCAAAACCAAGCACCGGCCCTACGTCACTTTAGCCAATTTTCCAACCCAAGATCCGGCACATGCCGGGATTTTTTTGTCACACACCACGCATCTAACGATGACACCCCTCAAAGCCTTACAGTATAAGGGTTTTAGTAATTTTTTAGTGCTCCAGAAACGTGTACAGAAAAATGGTCTTTTTTTAGAATAAGTGATTGAATTATCTATTTTTTATGCTGTGCTCATGGTTGTACATCAAAACAACACTTTTTTTATATAAGATATTGATAAATTTAAGAAAAAATATGTACTCATGATTGTACATAAAAAAAGCATTATATTTAAATAAGTTTTTGTTTTAAAATAAATTAATTCTGTACAAATAGGTTTGTACGTAATCTACTTATTATTTTTTATTTAATTAGTTGAATTATATATATTTAATTTTGTACAAAATCTAATTTTAATAAGAGGTGTAATTTATGGGCGAAAAAGTCAAAACTTATGCAGTCAGGTTAGATCCACAAGTAGCAGAATTCTACGATCAATTGGCTAATTCAGAAGGAATCAGAACCAGTAAATTATTCAGTAAAATTTTGACCAATGATTTTCAATCTATTGCTGTTAAACAGCAAGCCGATCGTATTGAGGATCTTGTGAATCGATTAGAAAAGCGAATAGATGATTTTGAGGAAGATAATAATTTTTCTGAAAAATACTATGAAGATTTTAGTAGTACTTACATGATGCTTTTATGGCTGTTAATGAAAAATGGTGCTTCTAAAGATGAAATTAGAAGTATGCAAGCTAAGGCCGCTAATTATGCGGAACAAAACTTTTCTAAGGAATCTTAATTTTGGACAATATTATTCAAATTTCAAAACCATGTACGCTTTGTGGAAATGGACAGAATGTACAGCTTTTTGCAGACTTAATGCTTTGTAGAAGTTGTCAGGAAAATATTAAGCTCACTAATCCAGGCATGTTTGCGGCCAATGATGAGATTGAACAAAAAGCCTAGGATTAACCTGGTGTTATTCCTAAGTAGAAATGTCCTACCTAATAACCAAATAGAAATGTCCTATATGGACAATTCCAAGTCAAGCACAGGATTTAGATTTCGTTCTTTGATTGCTATTTTCTGTGCACGTCTGCTTGGCATCTTTTGAGAACGATTGCGTTTGTTTTGTTGTTCCAGTTCTTCATGCTGTTGTTGGATATGATTCAGAACAGCACCCAACCGTTTATTCTCAACAATCTCTCGCTGATTCAGCTGACTTAATTTATCGAAGAGGCTGTAATTGATCTTTCGGCCATCATGCATGAGGGCTACAGTACCATCCGGGTATTCCAGGAACTCAAGATACTTACCGATCAACCTTTGATTTTCTTCGGTGTTTTCCAGGAGATATACGCATTTATCATAAGTAATCGTCAGGCTATTCGTGACTCTGCGGGGTTCACGCCAAGTAAAAATATCATCTAATTCTTCGGCTGTTTCAGTGATAGGCCGATGTAGATCCTTAGGATTAAAAGCCATCTTGGCGAACTTCTGATTGAACTGCTCAATGAAGCAGGGTAGCCAGGCATTAGCTTGCTCAATCGAGCTGATACCTTCCAGACGCATCTCCTTGATCAGACGGTCCTGAAGGGTTCTGTTGGCACGTTCCACACGGCCTTTGGCCTGTGGTGAATTGGCGAAGATGATATCGATATTCAGGGTACTGAGTACGCGTCCAAACTGGGTAATCTTGGTGTCTTTCTTGCTGCTTTGATTCACCCTGAAGACTGAATGTTTGTCGCTGTAAAATGCCAACGGCTTACCATGCTGCTCAACATACAAGCGTGTTGAAATCATATAATCAAAGGCTGATTCTGATTCACAGAAGCGTAAATGCTGCAATTTTCCTGTAGCATCATCGATAAACACCAGCAGACAGCATTTAGCAGCGCGTCCTTCAAACCAGTCATGATATGAGCCATCAATTTGGATCAGTTCACCAAAGCAATCCCGGTTGTAACGAGGCTGATACGGGCGTTTCAGGCGCTTGGATCGAGGAATCCATAAGTCAGCTGCAATCATCCAGGAACGCAGGGTTTCTACTGAAAGATCGAATCCATGTACGGTGGTGAGCTTTTCATGCGCTAAAGTGGGTCCGAAACCATGGAGTTGGTCAGAAACAATATTGAGGCACTTGAGTCTGAGTTCTTCAGGAAGTTTGGAATTGCTGATTTGGCCACGACCGGCATGGGCTAATGCAGCGGGACCTTGAGCTTTGTATTTCTGCAGTAAGCGTCTGATCTGACGTTCTGAAATATGAAGTAGCTGAGCAGCCTGGGATTGAGTTATGCGTTGATCACAGATTTCTTGCAAGACCGACAATCGTTTAAGTTCTTTATCCGACATAGACACCAACATATCAAACCGTCCGCTAACGAAATTGCAAAAGTGCATATTCTAAAAGCGGACATTTTTACTTTGGAGAAACCGGACATTTCTATTTTGGAGTTACAC
>NZ_CP028559.1 GCF_002165255.2 Acinetobacter sp. WCHA45
CAAAGTTGCTACGTCAGTCAGCAGTAGAGAAAGTGACAAAGATTCATAATTCCAAAGCAGAAGATGACCAAAAAATTAAAGCAACAAAGGTTGTTGAATCTTCGTATAGCAAGACAGAGCGAGCGTTAATTTTAGAACTTAGTCGGATTGGTAATAATGTGAATCAGATTGCCAAAGCCGTGAATACCGATATTGCGGGTACTGGTGCTTTTGATAAAGTGAAATTACTTCATTTATTGATTTCAATTGATCAACAGCTTCGGGAGTTACGTCCAGATGATCGTTGATTTTTTTCGACACGGTTCAGGTTTGTCAAAAGGTTGTCTGGATTATTTATTGGGTGAAGAGCGAGAGCGTGAACATGCACAAGTGCTTAGTGGTGATGTAGAGCTGACAGCACAATTGATTGATAGCAGTCCTTTTGCCAAAAAATATACCAGTGGTTGTTTGTCTTTTTATGAGCATGATTTATCTAACCAAGATAAACAGAAAATCATGCAAAATTTTGAGGAATGTTTATTTGCAGGACTAGATAAAGACCAATATCAAATTTTATGGGTACAGCACCAAGACAAAATTAATCAGGACACAGGCGAGACACGGCTCGAGCTAAATTTTGTGATTCCCAATGTTGAGCTTTCAACAGGCAAGCGCCTACAGCCATTTTATGCGCCAGTTGATCTCGACCGAGTTGACCTGTTTAAGCAGATCATCAATACCGAGCATTCACTGTATGACCCCGATGATCCTGAGCATCGACAGCTATTTTTAAATAAAAAGAATCTACCCAAAGATATTAAGGATTTTAAAGAGCAGTTACATCAACGTGTTTACCGAGCTGTTGCCAATGGTGAGGTTACTGATCGGCAAGGGTTGGTGCAGTGGCTTGAATCGAATCAAATCCATGTCACCCGACAAGTAAAAAACTCCATATCCATTGAAAACCCATATGAGGGCGCAAAACGTCCTATTCGTTTAGAGGGCGAGATTTATGAGCAAGGCTTTAGAGCTACTGGCGAATATCGACAAGAAGTACAACAGCGAATTGCAGAGTACAGAGGAACAGCTTCTGAGCGGTATCGAGCAAACGTCACAGATTATCAAAGACAGCTTGAGTACAAGAGCAAATATCACAGCAACCGCTATCCAACAGTCGGACGAGAAAATAGCCCAGAGCATTCAGAACAACGCCCAGACAGTCGAAAAGCAGCTGAGCCAATATCAAAGCTTGCTGCAATCGAAATTGAGCCATTTAACGCAATTAAACGAGAAAATACAGAGCCAAGAGCAGCAAGCCCAGAATCAAGCGGTACAGAAAAAGCTTACCATTTTGAATATGGGACTGATTTCAGCAGTAGTTATTTTGCTTATAGCGATTTTATCGCTTGGTCTCATCGCCAAAAACAAGTACAGCGAAGTAAAGACACTCAATACAGTGATCAACGAGAAACAATTGAGGGTAGATCACCTGAACAAATCAGGGGGCAGTCTGAATATCAGTACGTGCAAGAATCTATCAAACGACAAGCAACGTCTATGCATTCAGATCAACAAGAATGCAGGGGAATGGCAGAACGGCTACATGATTCCAATGGGATACTAAAAGATGACCGAATTAGAAACGCAATTATTGAGAATCATCGAAGAACAACAGCTGCAATTACTGCAACAACAACAGCAGTTGCAGAAGCAACAGCAAACTTTAGACACAGTACAAACCAAGATTATCCAAGCCTTGTCAGCACAATCAAAAGCAATCGAGAGCGATCAGCAAAGCTTACAGCAAGCACAGAAATCATTAGCGACAATGCAGAAGCAATTTCACGAGCTAGAACGCAGCACAGCAAGCTATACCGAGCAGATCAATGGCAAAGTCCGAGAGATGAGTCAGATTACAGCCAACAACGAAGAGGTTCTGGAGAGAATCTCAACCACACAGCATTTAGTCTCGTCAGAAGTAGCCAAAGCTCAGAAGAATTTGCTCGAAACGTCGGAGATATTGAAAAAAATATCGTCCAGATAAAAGAACAGCAAAAGGAAGTATATAAGCCCCAATTTAAGCAAGATCGGGGTATGGAATTCGATATTTAGACTATTCAATTTATTGTTGATAACAAGTAGTGTATGTTGAAATTAACTTATATACGGATGTTATGAAACCATACTCTATATAGTGATTTACATGAAGTTTAAAACACAACATCTTATGTAATCACCCTTTAAAATAGAGTTATTGAATAACATTAGTTTGTCATTAACTAATTAATTTTGGGTGATTTATGAAATATATATTATTTTTTTTAAGTATTTTAATTTCGCAACTCAGCTTTTCAGATGATGTAATTATTTATAAAAATGGTATTCCTTATATGAATGGTCTTGTTGAATATGTCGAAGATACAGATCAACGTAGTTGCCTAAAAATACAAAGCCATTTATCTCCGAATATTCGAAAAAACATTTGCTCATATCCAATTTCTGGTTTTGGATGTCGAACAGATCCTAGTGCTGATCTTAAAAATTGTATTGGTACTGAAAATAATAGCGCTGTAGATTTTTGGCCAAATCAAAATTCTTTAGATATTCACTTACTCAAGGGGACTGCACAGACTCTTTATTGTCGCACTCCTGCACTACCTCATATTAATCAATATAATAGAGTAGTTTGTATGATGCCTAAGGTGTCATTTGAGCGGGAAGGTTATTAATCGCATAAGTCTATTCAACTAAATCAACTAAAAAATTCATAACCATATGGTTTTAAAATTTTTGATTGATTTTAAATTAAATTAACTAAAATCAATATTTTATATTTTTATACAACGAAGCCGATTACTTAGTTACTGGGGTGATCAAATATTATTAAAGTCTATCTGAGCTGATTGATTAATGAACAATTTGTCCAGGATTCGGGCTATATTAGTAATCAACTAATTAATTTGGAGTATTTTATGAAATATATCATAATTTTTGCGATCTTATCCTCAGGAACTGCATTTGCTAATCAAATTAGGACAGGTGAAGGAAGTACTAGAGTTGAAGCTTGTGTAGCAGCTAAAAATTCAGCAGGTGTTTTCGGTACTTATGAAACAAAAGAATGTGATTGTTCTCAAAAAGGCAGCGGTTGGATATGTTCTGCGGAAAGAAAGTAATTCTTATCCGTTTAACGGTGAACAGTAGTGTTCTGAAATATTTGAAAAGGAAAGATTCTATGTAATGTACTTTTTACAAGTTTGGTTTAGGAAGTATATGTAGAATTGTTTTTATATAAAAAAAGCCCAATAACTCTTGCAAGTTATTGGGCTTTTCCTTTAAATTCAGTGGGTACAGTTATTTGATGCTACCAACATCAATTAACGAAAGATCGGCAGAGCTACCAACTCGTACTGATATTCACCTTAAAGGCTAGTACCACTACCTATTTTAAAGAAATAGAACTGTTATACAAGCCCCTAATTTGAAACTCTTCGTTAATTCAGTAGTTTAAATCATCAAATAAGCACCTAAAGGTCGAGCTTTATCTACTTCTGTGCGCCCTTTTAAAGGAAGATATGCGGTGCATGTGGAGGGAATAAGTGTCACTGGTGCATCGTAGCGATAGTCGCAAGGCTAAACCGCTTACAGGGGATCTCACATAGGCGGAGCGTTGGAAGTAGTTGTATAGGTTGATTAAGTTGCATGTTGGAGCAATCCTCGCAGAGATATCACCATACTTCGACAGGGAGCGCGTGGGAGAAGGTGCAAAACCTTTAGTCCTTGTCTGCATGGTCAGCAAAACCATGTGCGGATACGACCGATGCGTGGCTCCGTCAGCCCAATTACAGGTTAATCGGCAATACTTAAGAGGCTTTGATTTAAAAAATCAAAGCCTCTTAGGGAAAGTATTGCCGAAACTCTCTCAACGTTCACCATCAGCCCGAGCAAAGCGAGGGATGTGGGGACGGTGAGAAAGAGTTGAGTGCCTTTATTTTTACAAGATTTATGCCAATACTTCTTAGAATTTATATACCGTGTCATTTGATTTAATTTTTATACAAATAACTCCGTCCATTTTTAAATAAGCAAGGATACACAGCTACCCCTATTTAACTTCGTTAAATAGTGATAGTCTGTGACCTTGATCAGGGGCTTCACCCCCGATACCCCCGAAAAGCTTTAAAAAGAAAAATCAAAGATTTTCCAGTTTAAAGCTTACAAAAGCCAAAGCAGGGTAGATTGAAATGTTAGGACAGGAACAACAAGAGAATAAGCAAGGTAAAGCAGTTCGAGAACGAACTTTTAAAGTCAGACTTTCAGAATCAGAGTATCAATTGCTTGATTCAAATAATCCTTATGGTTCGATTG
>NZ_CP028560.1 GCF_002165255.2 Acinetobacter sp. WCHA45
ATGAGTAACATAGTATATAAAGATAATAATTTGGTTGAAGCATCGTATTCACTAAATCTATCTGAGCAAAGGCTAATATTAATTGCGATCATTGCTGCTCGAGAAATTGAGAAAGAACTTACTTCTGATACTATACTTACGATTCATGCTTCTGAATACATGAAACAGTTTAATTTAGGACGTCAAGCATCTTATGAAGCGTTACAATCTGCATGTGATAATCTTTTTGAACGGCATTTGAATTATAAAGCAGTAGATCCTATAACTGGAAAAATAGGAATATACAAAAGTAGGTGGGTTTCAAAAGTTGGTTATGTTAAGGAAGAGGGATGCGTCCAACTAATTTTTGCACCAGATATTATCCCCTTATTTGTAAAACTTGAAGAAAAGTTCACAAGATATGAACTTAAACAAATCTCACCACTTACAAGCATTTATGCTATTCGCCTGTATGAGTTACTCATACGTTGGAGATCAACTGGTAAGTTATATATTTCTATAGATGAGCTTAGATCAAAACTCGGATTGATAGAAGATGAATATAAAAAGATGGGAGACTTTAAAAAAAGGGTTCTTACCGTAGCTTTAAATCAAATTAACAAATTTACGGATATTACTGTTTCTTATATACAAAAAAAGGAGGGAAGAAATATTTCAGAATTACATTTCATGTTTGAAGAAAAAGAACAAAATAAAACGAGTACAAGTGCTCCTTTAGAGCCAACTTATAAATTGACAGCTAAGCAATGTATATTCTTTGCTAAAAAGCTATGTGATATTACTAACTATCCAAAATTTGGTAATGATTTCGCACATCGTGGAGAGACTCTAGAAGACTTTCAGGAAAGGATATCAAGTGATCTTCTTGATAGCGATAATGTTAGAAAGTATTTTTCTTATTTGTTAGAAGTTGGTTATGCTCCTAAATACAAGAAGTAACCCTTTAGTTAATTGTCACTTTAAACAAAAGACCACGCCCTCTGGTAATCCTCCCATAAATAACCGAAGTTAAAAGTAGAGGTTAAGCAGCCATTAGAGGTGGCTTTCCTTTGTTAGCTTGATGTGGTCTTTCATGGTTGTAATGCCACAACCAGTTTGTTGCATAATCTTGTACTTCATCCAAAGTATCAAATAAATGCTTGCTCAGCCAACTATAACGTATGGTCCGATTATAGCGTTCAATATACGCATTCTGCTGTGGCTTACCCGGTTGAATATATTCAATACGAATACCGTGCTCAGTAGCCCAGCGCACAAATTCGTGACTGATAAATTCGGGACCATTATCGCATCGGATCACTAACGGTTTTTCTCTCCACTCCAGCAATTGATTCAACGTACGAATAACCCTGATTGTGGGCAATGAGAACCCTGCTTCAATGGCTAGGCCTTCGCGGCGGTAATCATCAATCACATTCAATAATCGAAACTTGCGACCATCGGAAAGCTGATCATGCATAAAATCTAATGACCAAACCTGATTTTCTCGGATTGGTTCTTTCAATGGTTCAGGCGCATGCCGTTTTAGTCTTCTTCTCGGTTTAATACGCAGATTCAGTGCCAACTCACAGTAAATGCGGTAAACCCGCTTGTGATTCCAGCAGCAACTCTCAACATGCCGTAAATACGAGAAGCACAAACCAAAGCCCCAATCGGAATTTTCCTCAGTGAGTTCAATGAGCTGTTCAGCAATGAGTGCATTGTCATCGCTGAGATTGGCTTGATAGCGGTAGCAGGTTTCACTAATGCCAAATGCTTTACAAGCCAAACGAATACTAATGGCATGCTGGGCAACTGCCTGTTGTGCCATCTTACGCCGGCAAGATGGCTTTACCCTTGCGCAGCAGTGCTGCTCATTGCCATCGCTTCCTGGATGATTTCGGCCTTTAATCGCTCTTCCGCATACATCTTTTTAAGTCTGGTATTTTCGGCTTCTAGCTCTTTCAGTCGAGCCATTAATGATGTATCCATACCACCATATTTGGCACGCCATTTATAAAAGGTAGCATTACTCATGCCGTGTTCACGGCAAAGGGTCGCTACAGGTGTGCCAGATTCTGCCTGTTTCAAGATGGACATGATCTGACTGTCAGTAAATTTAGATGTTTTCATGCAGAATCTCCTGCTCGTATCTTAAGAGAAAATTCTACTTTTAGATCCTATTTTTTTTAGGGGGGATTACCCTCTCATACTAAGTTTTTAATTAAGATTGCTTTCATGTGATTTTAATATGAATTAGCATAAGTTACATAACTTATGCTGGTTAAGTAACCACCTATCCTGCCTTTATAATTTATTGCTGCAGTTCTCATCATCATTGGAATAAGTGGACAGATTCCTGACACGGAATACTATAACTGAGGTCACCTAAATAGGATGCATAAATTATGTAAGTTACGCCACTTAAATAAGTTAAGGCGCTAAAGCGATAAAAGCTACATGATGGTCAGTACTGAGCACTGGCGATCTAAGTCAATGCTGCAGTTCTCATCATCATTGGAATAAGTGGACAAATTCCTGACATGGAAATTGCAGCGAGATTGGCTAAAGTTACTGCGCTGATTATCAGCCGAGATGTCGTTATTGATTATGCCTTATACGGAACTCCAGAGTTAGCCCTCGTTGCGAACAACAAAGCCAGAAATCCTGCAGTTCCGCGGACGCTGATAAGTAGACAGATTCCTGACACGGAATACTATAACTTACATCACTTAAATAGGATGCATAAGTTATGCAAGTTACGCCACTTAAATAAGTTAAGGCGCTAAAGCGATAAAAGCTACATGATGGTCAGTACTGAGCACTGGCGATCTAAGTCAATGCTGCAGTTCTCATCATCATTGGAATAAGTGGACAAATTCCTGACATGGAAATTGCAGCGAGATTGGCTAAAGTTACTGCGCTGATTATCAGCCGAGATGTCGTTATTGATTATGCCTTATACGGAACTCCAGAGTTAGCCCTCGTTGCGAACAACAAAGCCAGAAATCCTGCAGTTCCGCGGACGCTGATAAGTAGACAGATTCCTGACACGGAATACTATAACTTACATCACTTAAATAGGATGCATAAGTTATGCAAGTTACGCCACTTAAATAAGTTAAGGCGCTAAAGCGATAAAAGCTACATGATGGCCAGTACTGAGCACTGGCGATCTAAGTCAATGCTGCAGTTCTCATCATCATTGGAATAAGTGGACAAATTCCTGACATGGAAATTGCAGCGAGATTGGCTAAAGTTACTGCACTGATTATCAGTCGAGATGTCGTTATTGATTATGCCTTATACGGAACTCCAGAATTAGCCCTCGTTGCGAACAACAAAGCAGAAATCCTGCAGTTCCGCGGACGCTGATAAGTAGACAGATTCCTGACACGGAATACTATAACTTACATCACTTAAATAGGATGCATAAGTTGTGTAAGTTACGCCACTTAAATAAGTTAAGGCGCTAAAGCGATAAAAGCTACATGATGGTCAGTACTGAGCACTGGCGATCTAAGTCAATGCTGCAGTTCTCATCATCATTGGAATAAGTGGACAAATTCCTGACATGGAAATTGCAGCGAGATTGGCTAAAGTTACTGCGCTGATTATCAGCCGAGATGTCGTTATTGATTATGCCTTATACGGAACTCCAGAGTTAGCCCTCGTTGCGAACAACAAAGCCAGAAATCCTGCAGTTCCGCGGACGCTGATAAGTAGACAGATTCCTGACACGGAATACTATAACTTACATCACTTAAATAGGATGCATAAGTTATGCAAGTTACGCCACTTAAATAAGTTAAGGCGCTAAAGCGATAAAAGCTACATGATGGCCAGTACTGAGCACTGGCGATCTAAGTCAATGCTGCAGTTCTCATCATCATTGGAATAAGTGGACAAATTCCTGACATGGAAATTGCAGCGAGATTGGCTAAAGTTACTGCACTGATTATCAGTCGAGATGTCGTTATTGATTATGCCTTATACGGAACTCCAGAATTAGCCCTCGTTGCGAACAACAAAGCAGAAATCCTGCAGTTCCGCGGACGCTGATAAGTAGACAGATTCCTGACACGGAATACTATAACTTACATCACTTAAATAGGATGCATAAGTTGTGTAAGTTACGCCACTTAAATAAGTTAAGGCGCTAAAGCGATAAAAGCTACATGATGGTCAGTACTGAGCACTGGCGATCTAAGTCAATGCTGCAGTTCTCATCATCATTGGAATAAGTGGACAAATTCCTGACATGGAAATTGCAGCGAGATTGGCTAAAGTTACTGCGCTGATTATCAGCCGAGATGTCGTTATTGATTATGCCTTATACGGAACTCCAGAGTTAGCCCTCGTTGCGAACAACAAAGCCAGAAATCCTGCAGTTCCGCGGACGCTGATAAGTAGACAGATTCCTGACACGGAATACTATAACTTACATCACTTAAATAGGATGCATAAGTTATGCAAGTTACGCCACTTAAATAAGTTAAGGCGCTAAAGCGATAAAAGCTACATGATGGCCAGTACTGAGCACTGGCGATCTAAGTCAATGCTGCAGTTCTCATCATCATTGGAATAAGTGGACAAATTCCTGACATGGAAATTGCAGCGAGATTGGCTAAAGTTACTGCACTGATTATCAGTCGAGATGTCGTTATTGATTATGCCTTATACGGAACTCCAGAATTAGCCCTCGTTGCGAACAACAAAGCAGAAATCCTGCAGTTCCGCGGACGCTGATAAGTAGACAGATTCCTGACACGGAATACTATAACTTACATCACTTAAATAGGATGCATAAGTTATGCAAGTTACGCCACTTAAATAAGTTAAGGCGCTAAAGCGATAAAAGCTACATGATGGCCAGTACTGAGCACTGGCGATCTAAGTCAATGCTGCAGTTCTCATCATCATTGGAATAAGTGGACAAATTCCTGACATGGAAATTGCAGCGAGATTGGCTAAAGTTACTGCGCTGATTATCAGCCGAGATGTCGTTATTGATTATGCCTTATACGGAACTCCAGAGTTAGCCCTCGTTGCGAACAACAAAGCAGAAATCCTGCAGTTCCGCGGACGCTGATAAGTAGACAGATTCCTGACACGGAATACTATAACTGAGGTCACCTAAATAGGATGCATAAATTATGTAAGTTACGCCACTTAAATAAGTTAAGGCGCTAAAGCGATAAAAGCTACATGATGGTCAGTACTGAGCACTGGCGATCTAAGTCAATGCTGCAGTTCTCATCATCATTGGAATAAGTGGACAAATTCCTGACATGGAAATTGCAGCGAGATTGGCTAAAGTTACTGCGCTGATTATCAGCCGAGATGTCGTTATTGATTATGCCTTATACGGAACTCCAGAGTTAGCCCTCGTTGCGAACAACAAAGCCAGAAATCCTGCAGTTCCGCGGACGCTGATAAGTAGACAGATTCCTGACACGGAATACTATAACTTACATCACTTAAATAGGATGCATAAGTTATGCAAGTTACGCCACTTAAATAAGTTAAGGCGCTAAAGCGATAAAAGCTACATGATGGTCAGTACTGAGCACTGGCGATCTAAGTCAATGCTGCAGTTCTCATCATCATTGGAATAAGTGGACAAATTCCTGACATGGAATACTATAACTGAGGTCACTTAAATGGGATGCATAAGTTATGTAAGTTACGCCACTTAAATAAGTTGAGGTGCTAAAGCGATAAAAGTGGCACTGTTGGAAATATAGATTTAAGTCGATGATTTTTCCTTTAAAAAAAGTACTTAAAGACGGCTTTGTTGCACAAAGCTGTTTGTAAGGTCTGATTCAGCAATATAATTTCCGAATGAAGAAGCCAGCAACTAAAATCTACCGTACAACGAATTGGTCCGCATATAAACTCAGTGCGAGAAACTTTCAGAGCCAAGTGAATGAGATAACACTAAATATAAAAAAAATGGAAGAATAATTTACTAAGTTATTGTTTTTAAGTTGATCCTTGTTTTATATGTGGGTGATAATAACTTCTGATTACTAGTTTTTACCTTAAATATACCGATTGAAAGATTCATTTAAAGGCTATGAATACATGAGTTTTACAGTTTGGCTAGGTCAGCATGAGTACTTTTCACAAGATTTAAGATCGACCATGAACGTGATTAAGTTATAGGGGATTGATGAAATAGTTTTTATGAATTTCTGGCTTTCTGGGCTGATTTTATCAAATTCATGTCTATGCAAAATTGCGACATATTTCTCGTGCTGGTAGTTATCCAGAGTTTGGTCTGCATCTATCCATAGTGCAGACCTTTTTTTGGTGACAGTTTTTTCTTAGTGATTTTCGATCTGGATGTAGTGATTTCACGTTTGCAGAATATATCTTGGCGGTGATCCATCTAATATTCGTGATTATAAAGAGAGCTAATTCACAGGTTCTACAGATTATGTAGCGACTAACTATATCAAAGTCTATTTGCAGTTGATGGTTGGCGCTTAGTTTATATTTACGCTTAGGTTTCAGTTAAAAAATCAATATTCTGTTGAATCCGTGATTGAATCATCTGTAGGGTAGATTCTCGAATTTGATGGGGATACAGGCGCTGCGCAATTTGACTAAATTGAAGTGCAATTTCACGCATGGTCAAGATGATCTCATCGACTTCTAGAGTAGTCAGATTAGCTTCTGAAGTACCGAGTTTATGTATGTCATTTCGGGAAATATTGAGCGCTTCTCCCATAATGTCCATTTGATGATAACCACCTGGACCCTCGCAGAAGGTCACATCATAGGCTGGAGCCAATTTCCATTGACCATTTTTCTCCATGAGAAATGAAAAGTTCTTAGTATGGTCATCCCGATTATTGAAAAGCACATTAAACACAGCACGTTTAAAAGCATGCAATCTTTCTCGTACATCTTGCGTACACATCAAGGTTGCCCGGAGAAAATTGCGATAGTCTAGGCTACCTGGAACTTTATAGTCTGCTCCTGTATATGCAGCCAAACTCTGCATTGGAATCCGCATACCATTTTGACGATCGAATCGTTTAGAAGCAAAAGCCGTTAAACCATTGGGCAAATTAAAGAAATGGGTATCTGGAGTCTCAATTGCACAAAGTCGCAAACATTCTGCATAGACGGCTTCAATGGCGCAGACTTCAGGATGCTCTTGCTGAGCAGGAAACTTAATCAGCCAGGCTTCATGTTGATCAGAATCTTGAGTCGAAAACTCTAAATTGACAGGATCTCGGTAAACCAACGCTTTTGGTCTGGCACCTTGAGGGGAGCCACCCATGACCAATAAATGCTGTAGAAATTCACCACCTTCACCTTTGAGTACTTCTTGAACTTCCTGGGCTAGTTGTTGTAAAGGGATATTTTCTGAGGTTTGCATGTCAGCAACACAAGGTTCAAAGGAGAGGGCACCCATTGCGTGACTACTAATATAGGTCAGACGCTCCAAAGGTCCAATTCGTGCTGAATTTAAGCCAATTTTTTTGAAATATCGATCCATCAACATCATGCCCCAACCATCTGGTAAAGCGTCATAGACTGGACCTGGGAGTCCCATTTGATGAGTAGGAAAACCTTGTCTGAATGGTAGACCTTTTAAAGGCAGCAAGTAAGAAGAGAGCTCAACACCTTGCTGTATTGCTTCTGGACTATATTCAAAAGCAATGGTGGGTCTACCTGTCGTGGCTGTTGAACTAATCAGCGTTCCCCATAACCATGATTCGCCCCAACCGTTGTAATAAACATTAAGTCTATTGAGCATTATCCCTTCCTCTTAATACGGTGGCGCTTACTTTGACTCTCATAGCGAAGAATGTCATTCACACTGTTAAGCTGAGGTTTAAATAGTTCCTGAAGTTCGTTTAATCGACCCAAGACCATTGCAATACGGACTAAATTTTCAACAGATACATTTCGTCCCGCTTCAAGATTCGAAACTGTATTCACGCCGACACCAGCGCGTGCTGCTACCTCAGCTTGAGACATCTCCAGAAAGAGTCGTTGCTTACGTAAACGCTCACCTAAAAGAGTCACAACTTCTTCTGGTTTAGTGAAATATAAATCCATTAAATTGGGTCTTAAGAATGAATAATTTAATTAAATCACAAAATAATGGAATTAATCTATAGCTATAGTGTGGCTAAGGAGGGCTTTGTTGCACAGCACATCAGAAGGGTAGGTATAGTCCTTGGGTATCGGTTACAGAAAATCATCAGGATGTACTTTGACTGATTGTTGATACGGAGATTTCAGTATTTTCATTTTTCCTAATAGGTCACATTACTTAGAAAGGGTTCTTCGAAAATTAGTTCATACTTTAAAAATCCTATAAATATTGAGGATATTTTCTTAATGCTTTCAATATAGCATGCGGCTATATGTAACTCGAACGGGCTTAATCTGCCTTTCAGTATAAATTTTTTGGGCGTGAGAGGGGAGAGGTGTGAGGGCAAGCAATTTATATCGTGGATACTTCTAAATTACTTATGTAATAGAAGGTGGTAAACATGGATTTAGAGGTAATAACACTAAATATAAAAAAATTGGAAGAATAATTTATTAAATTATTGTTTTTATGTGGTTATTGGTGATGTTATGAATAATAATAACTTTTTTCTTGATGAATTTTACCTAAAAAAATTGATCAGATAATTTTCTTTAAATGTCATGCATACATAAATTTGACAGTTTGAAGGGATCGGTATGTGCATTTTTCACAAGGTTAAAGATCGACCATAAATGTGATAAACGGCAGAGGATCATTGAAAAATGAATGGATTTAAACACTACATGTATGCACGAAAAAAAGTATCGCTGCGGTTCTGCTGACAGGCTGTATTGAGCATTGAATGCAAATGATGTAGTAATTGTCTACAGGCTATAGGACCAGCATGAAGAAGAATGAAATGTAGTTGCCAATTTATAACCTTGGTTGAAAAGCATAGCATTGTTATTCGGAGAAGTGAGGTAAGCCATCCTTCTCTTATTCATTTAAAATGATTCTTACTCAACTGATCTCGACTCATGGGCTGGTTCCAATTAGACGGATAATAACTTCCATCCCCTATCTTTTTCTTACCACATTTCTTGCATTTAATCCCTTCTTTGGAGATTTGATTCAGCATCACTGTTGTCGGTTGAATCAAATCAATGACATAGTTCGTTGGTTCAGGAAAAGCAGAAGAGGCTGCTTTATTGCAAAAGAGAACATTCGGATCAAATGGATTGGATTGCACAAAAGCCATGATACAGCCACAGAGTAATTCACCTGCATGTAATCTGTAACATCCATTCAGGTCATCAGACGAAGATTAATCTGAAATTTAAGCACTAAACGCCATAAATCTATGTATGGGCAGACTTTTTTGAGACATATGTTGATAAACATGCGGCAAGTTACATTGCTTAAAAGTCTATCTAAGTTAACGATCTATTCAATTCTGGATAAGTAATCTGAATATTACGATCCTAAATTACCCGAAGAGTATTAAGATTTCTAAGAATCGTGATTGTTGGTTTATTTGGGAAATTAATCAGTGGATTGAAGCAAAGATGATGGCTCATTAAGGATTGTGGGCTTCGACTACTTAAATTTTAGGTATTTTGAATAAAGCATATTTCAAAAATCTTAATTAATGGATTTAAATTACCATAAAAACCTTCAATATTGGCTTGAATCCATTGTTGTTGAGAGTCAATGCGAGACCAATCAATACCATAACCACAATGAGCAATCAGATGCTCAAAGAAAATCCGTTGTGTACGTCCATTACCTTCACGGAATGGGTGTATGACATTAAGCTCACAATACAAGTCGGCAAGTTGAGGAATCAGTTGTTGTGGTGCTAAGCCTTGAAAGTATTTTTTTTCTTGAAGCGGTTTGAGTAGTTTATTGGTTTCAATTTCAATACGGGAAAAATTACAAAAACGGGTGTCACCTTTGGAAATATCGATTTGTCTTAACTTTCCTGCCCAGTCGTATAAGTCGCCAAAAAGCTGTGAATGAATTGATTTTAAGTATTTTAAGTCGTAGGGTGGTTCAGCATATTCAATTAGGCTGCTCGCCAATCCAGAGAGTTCCAGTTCGGCTTGCTCTAAAATATGTTCATCGCGGATATTGAGTTTGTTCTTTAGGGTGTTTGTGCCAGGGTAACAATATAGGCTATCACCCATTTCCCCATATTTATCCATACATGCACCTGACTAAGATTCGGGTTGCGAATATTTCTTATATTTTTGCAAGATTTCAGCTTTACTCTGTTGAGTTATTTGAGCTGTCGTTGTAATGCCTTCAAGCTTTAGGCTGGCTTGATAGTTTTGCACGCGTGTCGCTTGAATATATTTTTTTTTCTGTTCAGTGGTTCTGAGCATTTCTAAACTCCATTGATGCTATACGTGAAATAAGTATAGCAGAGAATCATTTGATCAATGCCTTGCACCTAATATTTCAAAATAGAAAGCAACAGTATTATTTCATGTAATAACAGAAAACTAAAAAAAAGTGGAAGAATTCTTAAAATTTAGACCACCCATGATAAGTAAACCATATGTATTTGTTGATAATTGTAATTTTGAGAAAATTTAGTTGATAAATTAAATGAATTTTAATATACAAAGATATGCTCATTTTTTATATCGATAAAAATGTTAAAATTTGACTATTTAGTAAAAAATATAGAGATATTTATGGGGCAATTTATCATGCCCTTTTGCTTTGAGCGACAAAATGTTCAATTTAAGATAGTAAAAATTAACTCAGAACTACTGAAAATCAAAAAGATTAAACAGAGCCAGAAAGTAGTAGTACAAGCAAAGTTCAAAATAATCTATGTGAAAATTTGGCAAAAAATATTGCTATTAATGCAAACGGAGCCATGCTTACGTGTACATTCTAATTATGTTGCAATCTTACAGTTGATACATAATCTTGATGATTTTATCGAAAAATCACAGCAACACTTGTGCTTTGAGAGAAAAGCTCAGAAAGAGCTGGATGCTAAATTTTTTGCTAGATTTTTTAAGCTGACAAAGAGTTCAATAAAAGATCAACTTTTACCAAATTGTTCAGATCGTAATGAATTTAACCAATGCAATTTGATAAAAAATTAAGCGAAAGCGAATATGCCAAAGATTGAAACAGAAGAGCAATTCTTAGATTTAGCAGAAAAATTCCAAAAAGATTATTGTTTATTACGCAATCATGTTGTGAATACACAATTTGTCGATCTATCAGATGATTTACGTGAAAAAGCCCATGCGCTATATGAGAAGGCGCAACAGATATACGGCTATATATCTAGTACGAGGCAAATTGGTAATTATTATTTGCTAGCTTGTTTAAGTTATTTTGCATCTCCTGATACTAGTAATACTCAAGAGCTGTCGTCTCAACGTTATCTGATTCTGCAAGCAAGTTTTTTAACTTATCGACATTACCAAGATTTTTCAAAAATTCCTAAAGGTGAGAATAAGAAAAAACAGGTCTGTGATCTCTTGCGTTATGTATCACGATATGTGCTGCATTCTAATCATGCTGAATTATTTGAAGAATGCAGTAAGCTATTAAATCGTTATGTCATGTACGAACGTAGCTTGAAAAACGAGGATCGTAATCAACTTTTTAATATTAATGATTTTCAAGAAATAAAAGTAATTGAATATTTATCGGCACTATTGATCATATTTATACGACTAGATGATCGTAGTGTTGTTCTTCGTCAACGTAAGTCAAAAGAACGGAAAGCTTTACAATGGCCAACTAAAAACGAAGTCAGAATATTTCGTGAAATAAAATCAGGTAAGCAAGAAGATGTCGGATATAACGCAAAAATCAGTTTTCATGATGCCGCTCTTCACAAAGATGAAGATGGTGAAATTGAGCTTGCAGACGCTGAAGTAGAGTTATATTCAGAAGATGAAAAGACTAAACAATTTAATCATATAATTAGTGATTATGTTGCGCATTACACGCGTCATCGCCAACGCCGGCATGCTCCATTTATTACAAATCCTCATTATTTAGCGCCGGACGTACTGAAGCAAGTTGTATATGTACTAAGAGCCGAATTATTTGGAAACTGGAAAGATGCTGCAATAGCTGCTGCATGTTTATTATCACTGTTGACAGGATTATCACCCGTTGCACTGATGAATTTTAACGAGCTTATTCAAGATGGAATTTTGATCCAAAAAGGTTCACGAAAACGACGGGAATATTTACTCAATTTAGATTTAAAAATTTCAGAGCAGAAAATACAGCGTCTTAATCATGTGCGATGGAATGAAGAGATGTCGCATCAACTACATCTACCTGCGGCATGGTTTGACTACATCGAGCAAGGAGATAATCCATCTATATCTTCAGCTTATATTAATACCAAGCTTAAGAATTGGCTTGATAATCGGTTTGTAGGTTCGATCACTGTAGAAAAACTGCAGGCTCAATTATATTTTCATATATATTATGAAACATATAATGAATATCTTGCTCATGTAATTGCTGGGCGGGATAGTCAGCATCACATGCCTGGTATCTATTATGGCGGGCTACCGAAAACTCAACTCAGTAGCACATATCTAGCCTTTTTAGAAAAAGCACTTACACCACATTCCACACATTTTACTGAAGACACGGCTGAACTAAAAATATTGCAACAACAATTCAAAGTGCAATCTGCATTATCTATAGGAAGGATAGGGAGCCAACTGGCACTTGAACCCAATTTTGTGAAAGAGCAATTCCATATTTTACATAGACATTGTCACGAAAACATCCAAGAAGATAAGCACATTATTAATCAACTTAATGCATATGCGTGTTGGATGTGGCATATCAGTTTGTTGAGTTTGGCAAGTCGGCCTAAAAAAAACCTGTTGGGGAATTTGGATGATTATTGTGTTGAGCTCAAGCTTTTATATGTGAATGATAAGAAAAATAGTAAGGCAAGAAAGGATGGTCGCTTTATCCCATTATCTGATTTTTTCATCAAAGCATTGCAAAATTACACTACTTTTTTAGAACAAATTATTGAAGCATACGGTTTATTTTTTAGACAAGTCTTTGTAAAGAAGAAAATTACTATAAATGATCTTTTTGGAATGGTCCTAGTTAGTAACGAGAGCCTTCCGATGACTGTCAAAGAGTGGCAGAGTAAAAAAATTAAGTTAATCCCGTTATCAAGGAGCTGGGTAAATGCCTATATGCGAGAGATTTTTCCCAGAAATATGTATTCAAATTGGTTACGCCATTTTGATATGAATTTTTTGATGCATGAGCAGCAAGAGGGTAAACCAGCATTAGCTTTTCACTTAATTCAGGCCCTGTATGGTCATGACCAACGTGACCGAGAGGCTTTTCATCCGCATTCTTCACTTATCCCGAATGTCTATGTACAGCAAGCCCGCCAGCAATTGCAAGATAATGTCAAATCTTTATCGATTAAACACTTAGAGCGAAAATAGTTGTATGCAAAAAATCAAAGAACTAATAAAACCACAACTAGATGATCTATTTGTTGATATTCATAAAATGGTGAAAAAGTCGCTAGATAGACAGCCTTCTCCACCTGAAGTATTGACGAAAGAAATGCAGCAAAAACTTGATCAGCAGATCGCTGAAAAATGGCATGACATTAAAGATAGTGTTGATTGTTTGAGTCAAAAGTTGAGCCGAGACGAACAATCAAAACTGATGCAATTTACTGAAGATGAATTTAATAAAAGAAGGAAGCAATTCAACCAGAATGTAGATAAAAAATCATACAGAATTAAGCTAAATCCACATACTAAACGGATCGTACTGCCTAGAAAAATTGAGAGTACAGAGTCACGGTTAGAACAGGGGCATCTACATATCCATGTACTTAAGGAATTAAGGCAGTATTGGCAAGATTCATTTGAATATTGGAATGAACCAAAGTACTTATGGGGAAATTTATGCTTAAGTTTTATATATATTTCAGGCTGTGCAGATGAACAGCATTTGATTGCTATTCAGAAGCAATTGCAGGAGGCCATTGAGCTTGGTACAGATCTGAATTGTTTTCGGTTATACCATTCGGACTACAAAAAAATCACTAATCCATTGTTACTACATTATCGTGTTGAAAACTCTCAATATGGCAACGATGTAGAACAGGGAAAGTTGTACCAATGGAAACATGTTTTTTTTAACCCATATGCGCAGTTCATTTTGCAATATTTAAAAAAGTTGAAAGCTACTCAGAAAGAATTTTGTCTGCAACATTCAGTTGAAGATTGTATTTTAGAAAGCTTGAGTAAGATAGGCAGGAAAAAAAGTCTTGGGGATCTGCAATATCAAATTAAACGCCGTGGATTTCGTGCATTTAATGATGTGCAAATGGTACTCGAATTTAATCCAAACCTCAGCATAGATATATTTTTGAGTAATGTGCTTCAGCAAGAGATTAATACTGTTGCTTTAAGGCCATCCGAATTTAGATTGCTGTGGAATAATGATTACAATCAAGTCACAGAACCAGATAATCGCCCTATTCATTTTGAACAAGAGCAGTTACTTCCTGAAGTTCCGACTGTTCAAAGCAAATTACAAACGATTCCGTATGAGTTGATGTTGTTTGGTCAAAAGAAACGTAAAGGTCAAAAAGTTGAGCGTTTAGATAAAAAGAGGAATAAAGAAGAACGCACGCTACGTTTTTGGCAAGAAACTAGAAGGGTGTTAGAGGAGAAGATAGTTGATGCTAATACGGAGGAAAAGTCTTTAATTGATGCTCAACTACGCTTAATTCACTGGTTAATGCATTTAAAAAAACGAGGGCTTCAATTATCAACTATTGAAAGCTACTTAGGATCGTTTGGCAAAGAATTTATATTTGAGATTTGGCTCAATAAATTAGATTTAAAGCAACAATCCATAGATGACTATGAGGATTTATATCGGCAGCTATTGAAATACAGCAGTGAACGTGATGAAAAAGCAGTTCAACGAGATTCGGTGAAAGGAAAAACCTCTCGTAAGATGCACCAAAGCGCAGAATACCGTTTTGGTCGCCTAAAAGATTTTCATCAATTCTGTATAGAGAATTATGATGCTCCAGGGGTATTGGTGTTACAGAATTCAAGTTTTAAGCATTTACAAATTTGCAATGCACGGCTAGTGAGTCCTTTGCTATTTGGCAAATTATTGGAAAAACTAGAAAATTTAAGTCAAGAGCCAACGGCATCAGAGTGGGTCGATCATCTGAGTTGTTTAAAGCTGATGTATTTACTAAGTTATAGAACTGGACTTCGATTAAATGAAGTTCGTTGTCTTAAAATACAAGATATTATTTGCCCAGAGCTACTTTATAAAGAAAAAGAAAATACAGTTTTTAATAATATCACGCTTCATATCCAAGACAATTCATATCGCCGTCTGAAAACGCGAAGTGCGAATCGTCAAATACCATTGAAAATTGCATTGTCAGAACATGAGTTTTTAGTAGTACAACGTTACATACAACATCGTTATGAGCAATATTTGGTTAATCAGCAGGATGATCAACTTTTTAGTGTGAATCATCGTGTATTAACTGATCAATGTATCAGCAAAATTACAGTAGATTTGTTTAGTCAAATATTAGGTATGCATCATGGCTTTAGTTTTCATACATTACGCCACAGTGCTGCTAACTATCTAGCAATAACTTTGCTCGGTTCAAAAGAAATGATCAAGACCTACACAGATTGTCCTTGGGTAAAAGCAAAAAAGATGAGGGATTTATTGTTTGGTATGAAAGCACGTGCTCAAGAAGAGATTATTCAACATAAATGGCAGGTGCTCGCCTCTTGGATGGGGCATAGCAGTATTGAGCAAACGGCTTCAAATTACCTTCATGTTTTGGATTTATTAGCAGTCGATCGAATTTATAATTCGCCGTGTATCATTTCAAAAAAAGTATTAGAACAGTGTTTTGGTCCAGTGAAGTCAAGTACAGAGTACATAAACTTAAATCGTTATACTCAGCAGCAGAAATGGTTTGATTCTTATCATCAGCAAACACAGCCATTCACAATGGTTGGCCAACAAGAGAAGAAGTTTAGTATCGAGAATAGTACTCTGACACCTTATCAACGTTTGATAAATTTTAGAGATGCCCGTAGCAAAGATCCCCAAGCTCAAGTATGGCTGCAGCGATGTCAATTGATGTGCACTAAATGGATGAGCCCCCAAAAATTTAACTTAAAAGTTGAAAATATTGAGGGAGAGATTATAGATGAAGGTTGGTTTGAGGATCTTCACAATAAAGCCAGGAAATTGTCTCGTTCTAATGAACGCAATACCTTCCTTGATTTGTACGATCAAGAAGAGAATAGGCCTGACATATATCAAAGAAAGAACAAGATTGATGCTCTAAAAATATTATTACACTTTGGTAAGTTACGTAAGAATTTTTTGCATTTTGTATGTCGAGATCAAGACGATGAGCAACGAATTAGAAGTTTTATTGCTGGAATGAAGCCAATATTAGGAGAAGAGCTAAATTTAGGTATACAAAATTATCCAGTTAATATGAATGCACCTGAGCGAAGAGTTCAATTCAGTTTTCAAAGAATAGACTCTAATAAAAATGTGACAGTTCTGGTTTTATTTAATCTAATGTTAAAAATCATGCAGGAAGATGAGCTTTGGATTAAATAGCCTAAGCTAACTAAAAGGTATTGTTTAAAAATTTCTTTGGTCATAAGTAAACGGCTTTTTTGCTCAAGCCTATACCTTAAGTCTACCGTACAACGAATTGGTGCTCTTACAATAAATCCTTGATCAATCGAGGAAACATATCGATAGGGTAAGCTCAACCACAAGATAAACAGGGATCAAATTAAGCTTATTCTGAGGCAGCTTGGGCAAATTTAATCTTCAAATCTTTGGGCAACAAAGCCGAGCGTTACCGAAATCGAGGTAAAAGACTGCGTATGGGATTTCTTTTAATTGTTGGAATTTACAATATAGAATTGAGAAAGAAATGATTTGTGTAAGAGAACTATTGTTATTCGTATAATTTTAAAACAAGATATCAACTATTTAAAATTGTGATTTTAGCATTTTAAGCATGCCATTAATTCGGTTTGATTAAATTGCAAAGGGGATAATAATGCTAGAAGATGAAAATAACCAACAACTTGATCCAAAATATTCATTGCAGGTTGATTGTGCTTCAGCTTTGAATTTTGTTTTACAGCAAAATTCAGTTCCTCTGATTCGACAAATCCTAATCTCTTCAACTGAAACGATTTCTGGTTCTCGAATCGTTATTCGTTCTAATCCTGATTATTTCAAAGAACACACTATCAATATTGCGAACTTGGAAGGCAATCAATTCTTGGCTCTTGATAAGCCAAAATTAGTTTTTGATATCAAACTATTGCAGGAGTTACCTGAGAATCTTAAAGGCAGTATTGAAATCCTTTGGTTGAATGAAAAGGAAGAGATACTGGCAGAGCAGCGGGCAGAGATTGATTTATTAACCATTGATACTTGGGGTGGGGAACGCCAACCCATAGAATTATTGGCGAGTTTTTCACAACCCAATGCTTCAGCACTCAGCCCAATTTTGGTTAAGGCCAGTGAAATTTTAAAAGCAAAAGAACTAGGTTCATTAAGTGGTTATCAAGAGCGAGATAGAGATTCTGTGCTATCTCAACTGAATGCCTTATGGGAGTCTTTATTACAACAAGATATTCATTATATTGTTAACCCAGCAAGCTTTGTTAAATCGGGCCAAAGAATACGTTTGGCAAAGCAGATTTTTGACGAGAAGTTAGCATGTTGTTTAGACACGACAATACTTTTAAGTGCCTTGGCTGAACAAATAGGCTTAGATACTTTACTTATTATTGAAGAAGGACATTCGTATCTTGGGGTTTGGTTAAATGAGACGCCAAATGTTGACTTGATCATTGATGATATTCAAGCATTAAGAAAGCGTTATGATTTGGGTGAAGTTGTTTTTATAGAAACAACGCTGCTCACACAACAAGTAAAGTTTGCATCCGCACTTGAAACAGCAAAACAGTACATTAAAGATGAATCCCGCCAGCATAAGTTCTATCTTGCGATTGATGTTCGCCAGTCCCGGTTGCGTGGCATTAAACCAATTTCCTCATATCAGGATAAGAAAAATCATCTGGATGAAACAGAAATTGAATGGGCGCCTGCATCTATTCCTGTATATGATGTTGAACGTCCTGTAGAAAGTAAAGCCACGCGGGTTGACCGCTGGTTGCGCCGTTTGCTTGATCTAAGTCTCCGTAACAAGCTCTTAAACTTTAAGGACAATCGTTACAGCATACCCTTACAATGTTCTGAGTTAACACTGGGGAAACTTGAAGATGCATTGGCGAACCAAGAGGGTTTCTTATTTAAGGGGATTGATAGCATCTCGCTAAAAGATGTCCAGCGTGACAATGAAAGCCAACATATCAATCAATATGTTGATGATAGCCTGTCCAGAAAACTATTGTTTAGTCCACTTGATACACCCTTACTGGAAAAGCGCCTAATTGAGGTTTACCGTGCCTCACGTACTGCTTTAGAAGAGGGAGGAGCGAATACACTATTTCTTGCTATTGGCTTTCTGGAATGGAAAGAGTCAGAGCGTTCAAAACGCACTTTTAAAGCGCCACTACTACTTATTCCTGTGCAGATCACCCGCGAGACCGCTAAAACAGGTTATCGCCTGTATATGTATGATGATGAGCCTCGCTTTAATTCAACTTTATTACAATTATTAAGACAGGATTTTGAACTAGATATTTCGGGTTTAAACCCTTTGCCGGCAGATGATTCTGGGATAGATGTTAACCAAGTCTTACATATTGTGCGTAAGGCTATTGTGAATATACCAGGATGGGAAGTTAAAGCTGAGGCTGCCATTGGTCAGTTCTCATTTTCAAAATATTTAATGTGGCTTGATTTGTCTACACGAATGGATCAACTTAAAAATCAATCTGTAGTAAATCATCTGATTGAATCACCACGAGAACCATTCATTAAACAGGATGATTTTCCGCAACCCGCTCAACTAGACCAACGATATCAACCTCAACAATTTTTTACACCGTTATCATCTGACTCGTCACAGTTAGCAGCAGTTATGTCCGCCGCATTAGGACGTACTTTTGTACTTTCTGGCCCTCCTGGGACAGGTAAGTCCCAGACCATTACAAATATGATTTCACAGTGTCTAGCAGATGGTAAATCTGTGTTGTTCGTTTCTGAAAAGATGGCAGCTTTAGAGGTTGTCTATCGTCGTTTGACACAGATTGGCTTGAGTGAGTTGTGCTTGCAGTTACATTCTTCCAAAGCGCAGAAAATGCAGGTTTTGGATCAACTGCGGGAAAGAGCACAGAAGAACAATGACCCATATTTTCTAAGTGCTCAGCTAAAGACAACAGAATGGCAAAAGTTGTCGGACAAATTAATCCAGTCTCGTGATGAACTGAATCAGCATGTAAATAATCTCCATACCGTACATGCGATCGGTTGGAGTCTGTATGCCGCAATGAGTGATGAACTTTGTTATCGGGATACACCACATCTACGTTTTCCTGAGATTGAAATTTCAACACTAACATCAGAAAAGCGTGAGTTGCTGAATAAGACGGTGACACAAGCAGTAAGCTTGCGTCAGCTAGTAAATGAAAATGCTAAAGACGTATTGGATGGATTTGCGGAGGGCTTGTCCGAACCTATCTGGAATCTGGCATGGCAGGAGCAATATCAACTATTACAGGACCAACTTGTAGGTCAGATACAACAATTACAAAAGTCTATTTCTGCTTGGCAACAGGTTTTTGGATTCAGTGAAAAGCAGAATCTGAGTCAGGTTAATCAGGATGTTGCGATTTTTAAAGCAATATCTAATCTGGTTCAGCAAACAGACTTAAAACTCTTAAATGCGATTAAAGATATCGATTTAAAAACCATTACCCAGACAAAACACTTAACGCAAGATCTTAAGCAACAGCGTTCTTCATTAGTAGGGAAATACCAATCTCAAATTTATCAAGCAGATTTAAGTCAAATTGGCTTTAAATGGCGTGAAGCAGAATCAAAAATGTTCCCATTTTCATGGTTTGCTAAATTCCAGCTGAGAAACTTAGTCAAAACTTATCAAGACTCAACTCAACGCCCAACAGCTTTGGCAGTTGCCCATGACTTACCAATCTTGCAGCATATCCAAAGCCAACAATTACAATTTACTGAATGTGAAAAACTGTTAGCGAGTAAGCTTGGTTCTTATTGGCAGGGTGAAGATAGCGCATGGCAAAGTTTTGAAGCTATTCACAATCAGTGGCAAGAAATTAAGCAGATAGTTGCGTTGTCAATTACTGATCAAGCAACTTTATTAAAAGCTGTAGAGTTTAGTAAAAATCATACTTTGGATGAGCTGACACAGAATATCGCTCAGGTGGAGAATACGTTTAGGCAATTGCTGAATGATCATGTCCTGAAGAGTGATACTGCGATTACCTCATATTCAGATATTGATTTTAATAAAATTATCGAAAGACAACAGCAGTTGCAGCAACACAGTTCATCTTGGAGACATTGGTTAAATTGGCAGGCTATAAAGAGCCAGTTGATTCAACATGGGTTAAAACCATTGGCATTTGAGCTTTTGAATGCCCCATTGAATGTGGATGATGCCCTAAAACGCCTGAATATTAATTTAGCGAGACACTGGATTACGCATCAATTTAGTCAGCATCCAGAGTTAAACCAATTTAACAGCCAACAACATGAACAGAAAATAATGTCCTTTGCCCAGCAGGATAAAGAACACCAACTTTCTGCAAGTCAGGAAATTATTCACCGTTGGAATAATATTTTTATAGAACAAAACCACTACAAAGGGCAATGGACTGTTCTTAACAAAGAGTTGGGTAAGAAACGCCGTCATATTCCTGTACGAGAGTTGATGCGTCAAATTCCTGATGTTTTAGTTGGCTTGAAACCATGTTTATTAATGAGTCCATTATCAGTTGCCCAATATCTGGACACAGAAGCAAAATTTGATGTAGTAATTTTTGATGAAGCATCACAGATTCCTGTATGGGATGCAATTGGTGCATTAGCGAGAGGTAAACAGTCAATCGTGGTGGGTGACAATAAACAAATGCCACCAACCAGTTTCTTCGGTAAAGGCGATTCTGAAGAAGAGGTTGATGAGGAGGTGACTGAAGATCTGGAGAGTATTTTGGATGAATGTCTTGCTGCTCAGTTACCAGAATTAGCTTTGAATTGGCATTACCGTAGTCGTTATGAAAGTCTCATTCAATTTAGTAATCAGAAATACTACAAAGGTGGTTTATTTACTTTCCCTGCACCTGTTGCTAAGGATACAGCTGTAAAACTACATGTGGTTGAGGGTGTATACGACAAAGGTGATACACGTACCAATAGTAATGAAGCAAAGGCAATTGTTGAATTTATTATTCAGCATTTACAGTCACAGTTAGGGCAAGAGAATCCTTTGACTTTAGGTGTGGTCACTTTCAATATGACTCAGCAGAAGTTGATTGAAGATTTGCTGGATAATGAATTGGCTAATCACCCTGAGTTAGAGACATTGAGTAAGTCAGGCATTGAACCTTTATTTGTTAAGAATTTAGAAAATGTGCAAGGAGATGAACGTGATATTATCGTTTTCTCAATTACTTACGCAGAAGACCGTGATGGTCGATTATCTATGAACTTTGGCGCGCTTAATCGTCAAGGTGGTCAGCGCCGTCTAAATGTAGCAATTACTCGCGCTCGTCAAGGATTACATGTTTTCTCTGCTTTGAGTCCTGAAGAAATTAATTTGGCACGCACTAATAGTGAGGGTGTAAGGGATTTAAAAGACTTCTTAGTTTTTGCTCGTAGTGGTCAGTTGCATTTAAATTATGCTGACCAAAGTAAACAGCAGGCTAAAAAAGAATTCCTACAGTACCTACAAACTAAGTTGCAAGAACAAGGCTGGAGTGTGGACCTTGGTATAGGTCAGGGAGATAGTTGTGTAGATATAGCAATTAAGGATAATTTGAATTCAGGTAGTTATCTTGCAGGTATTATAGTAGATGGTGAAAACTACGCTAAAGCAGCTACAGCAAGAGACCGTGATCAGCTCAGACCAACAGTATTAAATGGGTTAGGCTGGCAGGTATTATCAGTGTGGACAGTTGATTGGTGGCTGGATCCAGAGCAGAACTTAGCTAAATTGGTAAAAGAATTGGATGAGATCAAAATTAATCAACAGGTTGCTTAAATTGTCTGAAACCTTAGGGATGAAAAGCATGCTTTAAATCAACTCATTGACTTGGGTTGCATGGTCCATGCGAGTCGTAAATTCTATGAACTATATGTGACGGGGAAAAGTCAGATCAATGAACAGGCATTTTTAAGGGTCATCAGATTAAGTGCATTTTGATAATGAATAAAGCGCCGTTTGGCGCTTTATTCATCCTAGGGACCGCTCACCACCGAGTCCGAGAAGAGCGAGCAAAAAGGCTTTGCCAACCTGCTGATCGGCCTGTTCGGCGCCGTGCGCAATCCGCTGACTCATGCGCCCAAGGCGAATTAGCCCATGTCCGAACAGGATTCACTGGACATCCTGACGCTGGTATCGCTGATTCACCGCAAGCTGGATGGCACCACGAAATTAGCGGCCGTATCGCCATAAGGGAAAGACAAGAATGGACGAGGCGATCGTAGTCTTCTCTCGGAAAGGGATTTTCCAGACTACGATTGCCGCGCGTGACGTTCGCAGCCGGGAACATGCACGCAAGCTGTGGCCCCTGGTGTCTCCCGGCGCATCACGGCAGATGGTGACATGGGTCAGCCCCTCCTTTGAGAGCGGGAAGTTGCGTCGGAGATCCCACTTCCGCGTGCTTCCTGCCCAACACACCTTTAATCCGAAAGCGCACTTCGACGATGAAGAAGCCAGCCGGTGGCGCGCTGTGCAGGAAAGCCCCGAACACCGACAGGCGAAAGAACTTGTCGCTGCCGAACTCTCCCGACGCTTGAATGCCGGGCTTGCGATGCCGTGGGCGTTCAAAGATACGGATGCGTCGGACTATGCGCTGGAAGGCAACTTGTTGCTGGGTGCCGACCGGGTGGCAACCGAGCATCCTCTGGAGACGCCATTCGGCAGCAAATTCCGGCTCGACGTTGCCGTGCTCGGGCCGCCGGTTCAGGTCGAGCCGATGGTGCTTGGCGGCGTTGAAATCGAACTCAGCCACGCCTTCGACGGCCGCAAGGCGCTGATCGGGAAGTCGCTCGGATTTCCGTTGATCTCCATCGACATCACGGAGATGATGCTGGACGAACTCACGCCTGAGTGGGCACAGCGGGTACTGACCACAACCACGCGGAGCCACGAGCAAGGACGCCGGCAGACCTACATCTATCTCCACGACCTGCTGTACCACCTCTACGCGCAATTGCCAACGATGAGACGCTGAACAAGCTGGTGCGCTGGATGAACCTGCTCGCGGAGAAGCTAGAGTACCCGAAGGGTACGGTCGCCGTTGCCTTGGTCAATGGAAAGAACTAACAGTCGCGCAAGATGCTGGAACGCGCGGGACAAGTCGTTGGCCCCGACTGGAGTGAATTCAATGACCAGCGCTGCTTAGGGCTGACCTTGCCGCGCCCCAAAGGCCCAGCCGATCTCCAAGCCCATCGCTTCCACATGACGATGGCGCGCATCCTGCTGTCGCACACTGATGCGCACGTTAGCTACAAATACTGCAACTGCGTGGACAACAACCACCCCGAAGAAGACGTGTGGGTGGCGCATCGCTGGATTGCCGACCTGAAAACCCATACCCGGCACCGCGTATTGCCGGAGTCACCTTGCGGGCAAACACTACAACGGAGCCAGGCGCCTGTTTGCTTGTTGGACAGTTCTCAGTCCGTCGTCGGTTTTGGTGCTCTTTTCCGCGGAGCCGAAGAAGGCAAAGACGGCAAGCACTCGAATAGGCGTTCTGCATAGACGAACCCCATCCGCCTGACTGCGCTCTGATCGAAATACAGTAGCCAAGCGGCCAGTAACGCCAGCGAAATGAGCAGCGTTAGGCCAGCAGCCAGCCCCGGATCAGCAAAATGCACAGGGTCAAAATGTGGAGGCGCAACCTGCAAGATTTTTGCAATCAGCAATCCATAAAGGATACCCAAGAGGCACGACAAAATGCCAACAGGTTTCATCGCTAACATATTGCGATGGAATCCGTATGCAATATTCTCTTTGAGTAGGAGCTGCTTGTTGGAACGGGTGAGTTCACGAAGTCGCTTGGTTGCCCCAATGTAGGTATCGTCCGCCTTGTCCTGATCTGCTGATTCCTCCTCTGCGTTCGGCATGGCAATACCCAGCTTAGCTGTAATCGCGGTGTGATATCGCTGCTTGCTGACGCTATCCAGAAATTTGTCGCGATGGCGCAGGGCTATGGTTGTTGGCATTCCGCCCCATTTTTTCACTAGGGATTCTTCCAACTTTTTTCCCCGCCCACGGGCTACGCTTGCGAGTGCATAAATGGCACCGCAGCCACCCAGCAGTCCAATCACGCCTGTAAGTACCGGGTGCTTTGCGCCGTAGACACACAACAAGGGAACGAGCAGCGGCAAAGCTACAAGAAGTCCTGGAATTACGCGCGCCTTGCGCTCGTAGGGGTCTTTGACCAGTTCAAAAATATTCGTCATAGGTGCTTAGCTTTGGGCCGACAAGGCATCAATATAGGGTTGAATTTCATCGCGGTTTTTCAAAGTGATCTGCTGCGCGAGGGGGTCGGGTGCTTCCTTGGTATGCAAGCCCAAACGCCTCAGTGTGTAGTACAGAAACGCTTGGCGGCATGGAAGTTTGACCTGTCCACCCTCCATTCCATAGTCCAACTCCAGGACTCGTTTCTTGGCAGCGGGTAAATCGGGATGCGGTGCAAGCACCAGCGTCAATACAGTTTGCCAATGCGAATCCTGGCTGGCGTCCACTTGGCTCGCCTCGAAGCCATCGATGCGCAGGATTCGGGCGAGGACGAAATCGCTGAAGCGCTGGCGCTTATGGCAAAACGCGCGCATGTGCCAGCGAAAACCGTCGTTGCCCAGAGCGTGCGGCGACAGCAGACGAACCGATTCGTCCAAGGACGTCATGGACTGGTAGCTCACCCAAATGGCTTCCTGCTGCCGAATTGCCCGGACCACTGCTTCGACGGTTTGTTCATTGATGGTGCGCCAAGGGGACGGTGCCCAATCTGCCTCAGGCGCTGAGCCAATAAAGCTGGACGCTGGTTCGATGACGCCCATCTTGGTGGCCAGCAGCTCCGCTAGATAGTGTTGCACCGAACTTCGCTGGTAAAGCGGGTGAAAACTCGGTGCTGCCGTGTAAGTCTTGGAACTGCGGTCATAAATCAGGTTGTTCGGCGCTAACTCCGTGTACTTGGCAATGTCCAGTGAGGCCTGGGGAATCGATATGCCGAAGTGCTCGGTGAGATCCATTCGATTGATGCGCCGCTCCCAGCGCAAACGGAAATCGATGAATTGAAGTCTGCTCTCTAACCCCCAGCTTAGCCCTTTGGGCTCAGCGGGATCGGCGGCAGTTACAGGAGGCTCTTGCATTATTTGCGCCTAATAAGTAGACGGATATAAAAAATAGTCGTACATTAACTATACGCGATCATCCTTCGGTCGTCTACCCGGAGACCTCAATGCCCACAACCATCACCTTTTTCCCCGTCGACAACGGGGACATGACACTCATCAAGTTCGGCGATCTTGACGCGACGACCCTGCTGATCGACGTAAACATCAGACAAGATGCCGATGATCCTGGGAAGGACGTGCGCGATGTCGCCAAGGATCTGCGCGAACGACTGAAAAAAGACGAGAACGGCAGGCCATATGTCGATGCCTTTTTGTTGAGCCACCCGGACCAGGATCATTGCCGTGGGCTGACGCGGCATTTCTACCTGGGACCGCTGGACAAGTACCCGGATGACAAGAAGGACGACAAGGACAAGAAAATCGTGATCCGGGAGATGTGGTCGTCTCCCATCGTGTTTCGACGCGCAAGCAAGACGCACACTTTGAGCGACGACGCCAAGGTATTCAACACGGAGGCGCGTCGGCGGATACAACTGAACCGCGACAAGAACTTCGCCGTCGGAAACGGCGACCGCATCCAGATCATGGGCGAGGACATCGATGGAAAAACCGATGATCTCACCTCGATTGTGCGGAAGGTGGACACGCGCTTCTCGACGATCAACGGCAAGAGTTCCGCATTCTTCTCTGCGTTTCTTTTGGCCCCCCTGGATGCCCAGGACGACGAAGAAGAGGAAGAGTGCCTGGTCAAGAACCAGTCCAGCGTGATCCTGAACATCACGTTAGCCGCTGATGCTCAGACGCCGGATGGCGCAAAGTTCCTTACTGGTGGCGATGCTGAGGTGTTCATCTGGAACCGCCAGTGGCAGCGCCACGAGACCGAAGCCGATGTACTTGAGTACGACATCATGCAGGCACCGCATCACTGTTCTTGGCATTCGCTGTCCTATGACAGTTGGTCCGACTACGGCGAGAAGGCCAAACTCGATGCCGATGCCCGCAAGGCGCTTTCGCAGACCCGTGACGGCGCCGTCATCGTCGCCAGTTGCAAGCCGATTGCAGACGACGACAGTGATCCACCCTGCATCCGCGCAAAGCGTGAGTACGTGGCGATCGTAGACGAAGCAAAGGGCGAGTTCTATTGCACGGGCGAGTACCCGAGCGAGAAATCCTTGGAGCCCCTCGTTTTCACCGTCACCGCTCAGGGAGTGCAGCCGCCCTCGAAGAAGGAGTCCGGATCGAAGGCCGCTGCCGTGATCACCTCCGCGCGCACTCCGATGCCGCACGGGGCATCATGACGGGCGCCATCGCTGACGCACTACATCAACTTCAGCGGCATCGGGGCCTGATTCGCGTTGGCGAGCCCAAGGCAAGCGGTGCATCGACGCAAATAGAAGTCGATGTTGCCGTCCAACTGCCAAACAGGTCACGGCGTAACGGCGTCTCCGAAACCGGAGTGCGCGCTGTCGAGACATGCGTGCTGGTATTCGGCAGTGATTGGCCCCTGTCCGCGCCCAAGCCTTTCTTGCGTGCGGACTTTCCGCTCAATTTGCCGCACATCAACCCCCATCGCGAAGGTGAGCTGGTCTCGCCTTGCCTGTTCGAGGGGTCCTTGGACGAACTGCTGCATCGGTTTGGTCTAGACGCCATTGTCGATCAGTTGGTCGATTGGCTGCACAAGGCTGCGGCCGGAACATTGCTGAACTTGGAACAGGGGTGGGAGCCGACGCGCCGAGACAGTTGTCCTTCGACCATTGTATTCAGTGCCGAAAAGGTTGCGGCCTCCGCACCTGCTGACGGCACGATTCTGGTAGTTCCCGCAGGCTACGTGACGATTGATGGCGGGCTATACGCCATCCTCAATGCCGAACTGACCGCACAAATCGATGCAGTGTTCGTCCATGATGTTCACAACGACAAATTGGGCAAGTGGGGAAATGGCCATACTGCGGCCTTCATTGCGCGGGCTCCAATGACCGACGGCCACCCGCACATGGTCGGACGCTACCAACCGGAGACGGTTGTCGATCTCGCGACGCTGCTTGATCTAGCAGCGGAACTTGGCATTGATCGCGACGCGTTGGCCCAAGGCTTGGATGGTTATTACGGACGCTCGATCCTGGATATGCAGCAGGACTCGCGCGGCTGGGTGCATGGCTTGTACGCGATTGTAATTCTGACGGTACAACGGCCAGCGTCGCTTGTGGGTTCACCAGGGAGAAGTGTCGAGGTATTGCCCTACGCGGTGCGCTATGAACTCAACGCTAAAGCGCTCCTGGAGCGAAACGCCACGGTTCACCCAGCCTTTCACGCGCATGCGTTGTCTCCTGAGTTGCTAGCAAGGACATCCGGCATTCCACCAGCAGCCACATCGCAGCCGCTAGTCATACTCGGCTGCGGAAGTGTGGGATCGAAAATCGCGATGCAACTGGGGCGAGCAGGTTTCGGCTCAATGACTTTCGTCGACAACGAGTCCATGTCACCTCATAACGCGGCACGGCATGCACTCATTGAGCGGACATCGGTACTGGTCCCACCTCGGAAGTCGGCGCGGATGAAGACGGCCTTTGAGGAGCTGTCGCATCTTCAATCGCGCGCGTTCGACACCGACGCCGTGACCCTTCTGGTCGATCCGGCACAGTTCGCCACAGTCATTCCGCAGGATGCGGCTCTCATCGTGGATGCGACGGCCTCACTTCAGGTGCTGGCCGCAGAAACACAATCAGCAGTACTGAACCAGTCTCCTGCCCGCCTGGTACGGATCGCGATGTATGGTCAGGGCCGCTGTGTCGCGGTTTTGCTTGAAGGACCTAGTCGCGCCGGTCGGGTTGACGACCTCACGGCATTCTTGTTCGAGTGCTGTCGGTTTGTGCCGGAACTGCGGGCATCGATTGCTGGGGATACGTCGGAGCCGACGCGCATTTTTGTGGGCGACAACTGCCGTTCACTGACGATGCCAATGTCTGATGCCGTTGTTTCGCGTTCTTCGTCACTGGCCGGTCTGCAACTGGAACGCTGGCTCGTTGGCGGGCTTCCGAAGGAGGCGATGCTTTGCACCGGGATCTCGGATGCCGAAGGCCTCGGCATGGCATGGACCCGCGCCAGTCTTGGCCCGACCACTGTGCTCGACGTAGCTGATGATGGTGGCTGGAACATTCGGATTCTGCACCCAGTCGTGCAAGCGATCCATGCCGATGCGCTGCACTGGGGCGCTCTGGAAACAGGCGGAGCCTTGGTCGGCCGCATCTCGTTTGAAAATCGAACCATCACCATTGCGGGCATCGTGGACGCGCCGCCTGACAGCATTCGAGAGGCCGCCTGCTTCGTCCTCGGAACGGATGGACTTGTTCAGAATTTGCGTGCGGCAAATGGAGCCTCTTTAGGGTATCTCACCTTCATCGGAACTTGGCACAGCCACCCGAAAGGCGGCCCACACTCGGGCATAGACCGAAACACATTGCGCAACATCGCCGAGGATGCTGGTGGTCTTCCCGCCGTGTCGTTGGTATGGACTCCGACAGGACCCACATGTGCGGTGGATCGCTGGTAGGGGTAAAGCCACCAGCACTTTATTGGCATAAAACAAGAGGGATGTATGGCTGACTACTTCGAGATCGATTTTCTTGGCGTCGAAACAGCAAAAAGCGGAGATGCGATCACGCTTCGCTATTCTGTGAATGGCACTGAGGGCGTGCACGTCGTTGACGGAGGATATCTGGATACGGGAGATCAGATTGTCGAGCACCTGAAGACCTACTACGGAACAACAGTCATCGACCATGTGATTCTCACGCACCCTGATCGCGATCACGCAAATGGTTTGCGAAAAGTTCTAGAGCAGTGCACGGTCAGAAATCTTTGGATCAACAGGCCGTGGATCTATGCAGATCAGTTGATTGATCGATTCGAGACCTATGAATCGGTTGAGGCGCTGAGACGGAAGTTGCGCTCCATCTACGATGCCACGGCAATTCTTGAGGATCTGGCGGTAGAAAAGGGAATTCCAATCCATGCCCCCCTTCAGGGGCAGAGCATCGGCCCCTTCACTGTGATGGCACCAACCCTGGGGCGCTATTTCGACCTGATTGTGGACTCCACGAAGACACCGGAGGCTGTTGAAGAAAGTGCTTTGGACAGCGCGTTGAGCGGCATATTCCGGGCAATGAAGGCCGCGACCGCCTACATCAAATCCCTGTGGGGCGAGGAGTATTTTCCGCCTGAGCCTACCAGTCGTGAAAATGAAATGAGTGTGGTCCAGTCGGCTGTCCTGAACGGTCATCGTGTCATGCTTACTGGCGATGCCGGGCGTGAGGCGCTGCAAGAGGTTATTGACTACGCGCCATTTGCCGGACTCGCGTTGCCAGGCATTCGGTATTTTCAGGTGCCCCACCATGGCGGGCGGCACAATGTCTCGACTGAAATTCTGGACCAACTGGTTGGTTCACGGTTGGACAGTATGCCGATCCAGCATACCTGGAATGCCATTTGCAGTTCTGCCAAAGCCGATGAGGATCACCCGCGGAAGTCCGTAATTCGCGCTGTATTACACCGGGGTGGGCACTGGGCGGCAACCGAAAGCAAGAATCTCCGCATCGGGGCGGGCATTACCCGCGATGGTTGGGTATCAATTCCTCAAGCGGAGTACCCCGAAGAACAAGAGAGTTGAGTCTATGAATGCGATGTCGCTCTCTGAGTTACCAACTTCAGTGCTCGAACTCCACACATGGCCGTGGTGGCGAAGATATTGGAATCGACCGCCGGAACTGGTTCGGAAGCGGTGTGAAGCTTGGTGTGAACTATTGGAGCTTAGGGAGGCGGCAGGAAAAGGCGTGCGCCTCAACACCCCAAAATCGAAGATTTTTGATGACTCACGCCGTCGATGGAGCATCCTGGATAAACTCGACCGTGGCAACTTTACTTTGCGGAGTCGCTTTCCGGTCTCAGCCTGGGGCGCTAAGGAGGATTTTCCAAAGTCCACATGGATCGCTAGTGCAAGTGACGATGGCGCCTCACTTTGAATGCGACGCAAGCGATATAGAGGGCATCTCCTCAAGTAAGTCAGCAGGCATGCCGCACGAAAATGTGGATGTCTTTGGTGCCTACTATATTGATGAGCAGAATCGATATGCCAGAAAAGGAAAGCCCTCGCTCTGACTGGATGATGCGAGCTTAAAAGAGCTTTGTTCACATGGCGAAATCCGGCTAATGCACGGACGTGGCTCCGACACGTTTAGCGTGCGAGCTTGGGATGGCCGTTTTTCCTTGATAACAGTGGCGGATCTCACCATCTTGCGGGCGCCGTGCATGTCGCCACGCGCATTGGCGCGAGCATTCACCACGCCTCGAAACTCTATCTCTACCAGCTCAACCATTTGACTGTGCAATGGCTGCTCGATGGATTTCATCTGGTATTGCTCCCCAGGTATTTGGATGGACAGATGCTATGGACTGTGAAGAGCTTGGTAGGTTCTGGTTCGAACATGGAGTTCCCACCTGTACTGGGCGAAGGTTCGCTTTTGGCGTTCCCTCGGGGTTCGCAAATCGCCGAGTGCGTGATGGCAGAACTATTGAGTCAGGGGCACCACGATTTAGGCAATGATTTAAGGGAGGCACTGGCTGCGTAACAGCAGTTCTTGACTGAATCGACGACTCCATGGACAAAGCAATTTTCATCTCCAATCTGCTGACAAGGATGTCTATGAATCACAGATAGTTGGATTTCATGGCACAGTATCTATTCTTAGTAGTAATATTAAAAAATTAACCTTTAGGTTGAATATTTAATCCAATATGTTGAATAAAAGATAAAGTTAATATAAGATTGGTTAATACTGTAAAAAGTATTTACTCTTTCAATAATGAATGAGTAACGCAATAGGGTTACGAAAATGTCTAAACTAACAGATTTTGGAAAAGCGATTAGGAAACTTAGGATTGATTATGATACCAATCTTAATGAACTAGCGACTTCAATTGGCGTTAGTTCAGCTTTCTTATCAGCTGTGGAAACAGGAAAAAAGCCAATAAGTGCTGAATTAATTACAAAAATTACAAACGCATTAGGTTTAAGTAAAGCAGAGGAAAATTTGCTTACACATGCTGCTAGTCAAAGTGTTGATAATGTTACTGTTCGAACAAATAGCCCAGAAGAAGCAGAAATTGCTTTGATGTTTGCTAGACGAATTCAAGACGATACTTTGAATATGGCGCAACTTAGAAAAATTCTTGAGGAGAATTGATATATGACATCTGGATGTATGCCTAGAGGTGTTAAAGTCGCGCCTTTAAGTAAACAAAGCATAAAACAAAAAGCACTCATTATTCGTGACAAGATTTTTAAACTGTCACTAAATCAGTCAATAGATTTAAGTCGAGGCTTAGAACATCGATTGCATGAATTAGGTGTCATTTTAGAAGTCTGGGAAATTGAGGATATGCCTGATGTTGAGGCTTTAACTAATCCAGATGCTATGACTATTATTCTTCGTGCAGATACTTATGATGCTTTATGCGATGTATCTGATCCAAAACATTGCCGTGCGCGATTTACTGTAGCACATGAAATAGGGCACTTAATTCTTCATGAGGGTTTTGCCTTAGCACGTGGTGCAGTCAGGCATAAACATTATGAAGATTCTGAATGGCAAGCTGATACGTTTGCGGCAGAGTTACTGATGCCAACACAAGCATGTATTAATTTGTCTATTGAAGACATTCAAGAAAAATTCAAAGTTGGTTATAAAGCGGCTAGAAATAAATTTAGTTCTTTAAAATGAAAAAACTGATATGAAAGCTATCTTTCATATCAGTTTCGGATAGTACACCCAAGGGCTATTCGGCTTACTCAGATGACTACTATAAAGCGTGAGAACTTCATTGTAGATCATTTAAGTCAGCTTTTCAAATCTCCTTGGGAGAGGAGGTGAGCTATGTGCTTAAGAAATTAGGTACTCAAGAACCGCCGAAAGGCATGAAATGGATCTTTTGTAGATTCCGTAAAGTACGAGGCAATTCTGGCAAGGTGTTAGATGCGCATGAGTATGGTTATGAGGCATGGGCTTTTTTAGTTCCATGTGCAACTTAAGTGATCTGGTGCACAGGCATTCGTGCTTGTGTGCTTTCTAAAATTAACAATGGAGTATTAAATATGTCTAATTACTTAATCAATCACAAAAATTGCCCTGAATGTGGTGGGCGTATCAAAGGTTATTATTATTACTGTGGCCGTTGTGGGAATCAGGATGTCGTAAATTGGAAATTTACAGGCATATTCCTGATGATTGCAGGTGCTATTTTCTTTCTTGTTATGTATTTCTCAACAAAAAAAATCTGTGAAAATACCTTTTTCTCGCAAGCTATATTCTGCAATTTTTTTTAAATAATTTATAGGTTGAGTATTAACATGTTTGAAGGATTCATACCTAATTATTCATGTTTATTGCATGCTAGAGATCTTGAAGGAAATATAATCGAAATCCATTTTTTTTCGAAATATACGCCAGAGCAAGCAATTGAAAAAAGCAAAGATTATTGGACTTATGATCTTATAAGGTTTATAGATTTTCCGACTCCTCAAAGATTTGAGTGGGGGAAAAAGACTATAGTCCATCCATTGGATAAAAAAGAATATACTGTTATATATAAGTAGGTTAGGAATGAAAGTTAAAGATTTAATTGAAAAATTAGAAAAGTTTGATCCTGAATTAGAGGTTTTAATTGCCAATGAGGATGATGAGATCATTGGCCTAAACAACATGGTACGATTCTTTGATGTCAGTCATGTTTCTTCTGTTCATGCGGAAACACGAAGAAATGATGTAGAAAGGAATGTTGAATTTACATTCGTAGGAATGCCAACTAAACATTCTAGAGAGTTTATTTTCATTGATGTCGTTTCACAATTTTAGAATTTTTTTTTGAAATTACTTATAGAAGATTGTATGAACAATAATTGTGAAAAATGTACTGTTTTATCTATAGATAGTATGCCGTTAGGCTGGAATACAATAGTAAAAGAAGATTGGGTTGACGATCTAAGTGGCGGTACGGAATGGAAGCAATTTGAGTGTATCCATTGCAAATCTATTCATAATATTAAGTATCGTGATGTGGGTGCTAGTCGCTCACGTTGGTTTTTCAAAAATGAATTGCCAAAATACTTAGGATTTAATGATTAAATTCATGCAAAAATCTGAAAGAAAAAAGCGCCGTTGGGTGCTTTTTTTAATTGTTCAAACCCTTCCTATGATCCTAGACACCTAATTTCAGGGCGATTGCAGCTACAGACTTGTGTGAGGTTGAAAGTGCATAATCAATTGCTTGCTTTTTAAATTCTGGACTAAAGCCTTTAGCCATTTTTACATCTATAAAGTTAACGTTACGTTATCTTTAGAAGTAAGCATTGTCCATATGGGCTGGGCTAGGATCAGTATAAGACTTATTTAACATTGATCACAGATAAGTAAGTTGTTGGGAAATTAAATTAGAGGTGGTACTCATGATGGTTACTAAAACTAAAATATTTTCAATAATAAACATATAAAACAATATATTACAAATATATATGATGCGTAACATACGCATCATATATATTTTCTTCTATTTTGATATAATGGATCTCGTCAATCCGCTGATAGGTTTCATTTAAATTTCATGAGTCTTACTGAAATTAAAGTTCGCCAAGCTCATTGCAAGGAAAAAACTTGTTTTTTATCCGATGAAGATGGACTTAGCCTGAAGATTGAGCCGACTGGAAGAAAATCTTGGTGCTATCGCTATACAGATCCACAAACAAAAAAACGTCGCCGCATTCAGTTGGGGCTTTATCCTGATTTATCGCTGAAAAAGGCACGACAAGTCAAAGATGACTTTAAAGACAATAATTATTGTTTTGAGCATGATACTGTCTCTAATGTCATCACCTTTCGTAAGGTAGGGGAGGAGTGGCTGCAGTTCAAACTGAAAAATGCATTTAATGATTCACCCCGCTGCGGTGTACTACAGTTAGCAGAAAGATGTTTACAGCAAGATATTTATCCAGACCTTCAGGATTTACCTTTTCAAAACATCAAGCGTTATGACCTGGTTTCAGTAATCAAAAAAATAGAGGGACGCCAAGTAAAAGAACCTGTCAAGAAAGCTTGTAGTTATTTGAACCAAATTTATGACTACGCTGTAGCGATGGGTTATTGTGAATTCAACATCGCGCATGGTTTAAATAAAATCGCCATTAACAGTAAAATCAAGAAGAATTATCCGTATTTGAAAGCGGAGGATATATCAGATTTTAAGAAAAATTTATTAAAATTGGATGCCCATCCGATTATTAAAAAAGCACTGCTGTTCAAATTACATACTGGCGTGCGAGGGGCTGAATTGTTATTGGCTGAGCCTCATCATTTTGATTTAAATGAAAAAATCTGGAAAATACCTGCCTTGCATATTAAACAGTTTCGACGAAAAGTCATATTAGGCCATGAGATTCCCGACTTCTTAGTTCCACTTTCAGATCAGGCTTTAGATATTTTAAAAGACGTCATGCAATGGTCATACGGTGAAAAGTACATTTTTGCTAGCCCACGGAAACATAATCAACCGATTCATTTTAATACATTAAATATGGCTATACGTAAGATGGGCTATGGAAAACATCAATTATCCTCTCATGGACTACGTTCCACTTTTAGTACCATTTTGAATGACTCAGGTTTGTTCCAGGATAACTGGATTGAGGCACAACTTTCACATATTGATAAGAACCGTACCCGTGCCAGCTATAATCACGCTGACTATTTAGCCCAGCGGACTGAAATGATGCAGTGGTGGGGTGATTATTTAAGTACTGCTAAGTGAAAATCGTACTTTTATACATAGACTTAAAACATTATGGGGTTTCAAATGGATAGTAAACAATATACTTGCCGTGTTACATGGTCAGCAGAATATAATGAGTATGTTGGGTTGTGTGCTGAGTTTCCATCATTGTCTTGGCTTGATGCGGATCAGTCTAAAGCATTCTCAGGAATAGAGGAGCTCGTTGCTGATGTTGTCGCTGATATGATTAGCAATAATGAAAAAGTTCCTACACCACTCTCCGGGAAAATATAGTAGGCAGTTTGTTGTCCTTGTTCTCAGTGGTTCAACAAAAACTAGCCCTCGAAGCCGCAGAACGTGGCGTGGACATAAATTGTTTAGTATCAGTAAAAAGAGCGATGTAATTTTAGTACGAGTGAGTGATAGAGCAGGAACCTATGCTTCATATATTCAGTAAATGGTATGTTTTTGAATTAATAGGTATTTTTAAATAAAGCTTTCTTTGATTTAGTGCTTTTTATTTAATAAATTAATTTTAAAAACAACTTAGGCTAATTGATAAACACTATCTGGAAAGATTAAAAGAAAATATTTTTTAATTTCTGCTAATTCATTTAAGGCAGGTTCCCTTTCAAGCAGTTGAAATGTCCAAATAAGTACAGCCTGATGATTATCATAGCAAGTATTTACTCCAAGAAAATTAGCCATTCCATAACTTCTATTGATGTTCATTTCTTTAATTAATTGATTTCCTAAGTCACGAGCTTGCTGGCTGATCAATAACTCATTTGGTAACACGGCGGTCATCTCCACAAAATAATCTAATGCAGGTTCAATCCTTATATTTAAAAAGTTATAATTTAGTTGAAATGGATAAAATATACTTTCTATAAGTTGTAATAACCTGCTGTAGGTTAATTTTAGCAAAGTATTACTCAGTCAACAACTTCAAATAACCCACAGCAAGTTATTTTTTGTAAATTAATTTAAATATGATTACTTGTAAGTTATCTAGCCTCATGGGCGATAGAAAAATTTTAAAATTAAGTGAAGTGGTGCATGCAACAGGTATCAATCGCAACACGCTCACAAGTATGTATTATGACCGTGCTGTACGTATTGAATTACCAGTCGCCGATAAGTTGTGTAAGTACTTTAACTGTACGATGAATGATTTGTTTGAGTTTAAGGAAGAAGTTGAAGAAAAAGATTAACTTAATACTTCGTTTGATAAGTTTTTCGAAGAAAAAGACTAGCCAATACTTAGTTTGATAAGTTTTCCCTACAGGTCTAATACTGAATTTTATAAAGCTTCATCGAAAACATATATTTACTTTATTATTTATATAAAGGAATCAATCGAATGATAGAGGTATTTTTCTTATACCTTAATTAATCTGAATCGCGGATAAGAAATTAACAGAGATGGATCCGGAAATTTGAACAACTGCTATAAGTGATATTCTGCTCCTCAAATGATGTTATAAACATCAATATATGGAGTATTTTATGGCACGTAGACCAAGAAGAAATCATTCAAATGATTTTAAAGCTAAGGTAGCACTTGCTGCGATTAAAGCAGAAAAAACACTTGCTGAATTGAGTTCTGAGTTTGATGTTCATCAAAACCAAATTATTGACTGGAAAAATCAATTAATCTCAGCTTCCTCGCAAGCTTTCGATCAATCAAAAGCTCCATCAGAACCCCCCATTGATCTTAAAAAGTTACATGCAAAAATCGGTGAGCAGGCATTAGAAATTGATTTTTTAGAAGGTGTGTTGAAGAAACTGGGCCGCTTCAACCACAAAAGTTAATCGACGACTCACTTCAGATTTCAGTATCTAAGCAAGCTAAGCTGCTGAAAGTCTCCCGTGGTTGTTATTATTATCGCCCAAAACCTGTTAGCTCATCAGATCTGAAACTGATGCGGTGTATTGATGAATTACATATGCAATATCCTTTTGCAGGCAGCCGTATGATGCGTGATTTGTTGAATCGTCAAGGGCATCATATAGGACGACGTCATACACGTACTTTAATGAAGAAAATGGGTATTCAGGCGTTATATTGCAAACCAAATTTAAGCCAGGCGAATCAAGCTCACCGTAAATATCCATATCTGCTCTAAGGGTTGGCTATTCAGCGCAGTAATCAAGTGTGGTCTACGGATATAACGTATATCCCTATGGCAAAAGGCTTTGTTTATTTATGTGCTGTGATTGATTGGCATAGCCGCAAGGTACTTGCGCATAGGGTATCGATTAGTATGGAGGTGGATTTTTGTATTTCGGCTTTAAATGAAGCGATTGAAAAATATGGTCGACCTGAAATATTTAATACAGACCAAGGCAGCCAGTTTACCAGTGATGCATTTATTGATGTATTGAAATCAAATGGCATTCAAATCAGTATGGATGGTAAAGGTCGATGGGTAGATAATGTGATGGTTGAACGATTATGGCGGAGCGTTAAATATGAAGAGGTGTATCTCAAAGCTTATAGCAGTGTCACAGATGCGAAAAAGCAATTAAGTGCATATTTTGAGTTTTATAATTTGAAACGACCTCATTCGAGTCTAGACAAAATGACACCAAATGAGTTTTACTATGATCAGCTACCCCAACAAAACAAGGTGGCTTAACTAGAGCGGAATATCACTTATAAATACGCTTTTAGTTGTTCAAACAAGTGGGACCACCTCTATATCTCGATAGGTATAGTAGAGTGATATCTCGATAGGTATAGTGTTTTGCAGTTTAGAGGAGATATCGCGATGCATACGCGGAAGGCAATAACGGAGGCGCTTCAAAAACTCGGAGTCCAAACCGGTGACCTCTTGATGGTGCATGCCTCACTTAAAGCGATTGGTCCGGTCGAAGGAGGAGCGGAGACGGTCGTTGCCGCGTTACGCTCCGCGGTTGGGCCGACTGGCACTGTGATGGGATACGCGTCGTGGGACCGATCACCCTACGAGGAGACTCTGAATGGCGCTCGGCTGGATGACGAAGCCCGCCGTACCTGGCTGCCGTTCGATCCCGCAACAGCCGGGACTTACCGTGGGTTCGGCCTGCTGAATCAATTTCTGGTTCAAGCCCCCGGCGCGCGGCGCAGCGCGCACCCCGATGCATCGATGGTCGCGGTTGGTCCGCTGGCTGAAACGCTGACGGAGCCTCACGAACTCGGTCACGCCTTGGGGGAAGGATCGCCCGTCGAGCGGTTCGTTCGCCTTGGCGGGAAGGCCCTGCTGTTGGGTGCGCCGCTAAACTCCGTTACCGCATTGCACTACGCCGAGGCGGTTGCCGATATCCCCAACAAACGGTGGGTGACGTATGAGATGCCGATGCTTGGAAGAGACGGTGAAGTCGCCTGGAAAACGGCATCGGATTACGATTCAAACGGCATTCTCGATTGCTTTGCTATCGAAGGAAAGCCGGATGCGGTTGAAACTATAGCAAATGCTTACGTGAAGCTCGGTCGCCATCGAGAAGGTGTCGTGGGCTTTGCTCAGTGCTACCTGTTCGACGCGCAGGACATCGTGACGTTCGGCGTCACCTATCTTGAGAAGCATTTCGGAACCACTCCGATCGTGCCTCCGCACGAGGCCGTCGAGCGCTCTTGCGAGCCTTCAGGTTAGAGGCCGTCGACAATGATAATCTGGATCAACGGACCTTTCGGCGCCGGAAAGACGACGCTCGCTAAGCGGCTGCGCGATCGGCGTTCCAAATCGCTGATCTTTGACCCCGAGGAAATCGGGTTCGTGGTGAAAGAAACGGTCCCCATGCCAGCGAGCGGAGACTATCAGGATCTCCCCTTGTGGAGGGGACTTACGATCGCGGCGGTCAGGGAGATTCGAAGGAATTACTCGCAGGACATCATCATCCCAATGACGCTCGTGCACCCGGACTATCTGACTGAGATACTCGACGGGGTAAGGCGGATCGACGATCAGCTGCTGCACATCTTTCTGACGCTCAACGAGGACCTATTGCGTCACCGGATCGCGAACCAGACCATGCATCCTGACCCGAATCGAAATGCGGAGATTCGAGAGTGGCGATTAGCGAATGTCGCCCGATGCTTGGCCGCAAGGGAACGGCTTCCATGCACAACCCGTGTTCTCGATAGTGGTGCACACACCAGCGATGAACTCGCAGCGATGGTGCTCGACGGAATCGATGGGCGCACCTGATCGCCTTCGACGCCTGCGCAAAGCGTAGCGCGAGGGTGGCGGGCTCACGACCAAACGCCCAGAGGTCGATCATCGCAGGGATGTTTGGCTTTGTGGTGCGGACGACGGGACTCGAACCCGTACTCTCACAGAGAAGCAGATTTTCGTACCACCTCGACTTTCGCCGCCGTCTGATGACGTTCGTGGTCTGGACTGTCCCTTCGCCATTGCCCGAAGGCTTTAGGCGCCGCCCGTCCAGTCTCTACACCTTCCCCCGAAGGGGCTTGGCTCGGGATTGGCTTAGGGTATTGCCCGTTAGCGTTCCCCGACTTTGAGCGGTTCTACTCCGCGGATTTCCCCGCGGGCACTCCAATTTTAAAGTCTGCTGCGTCTACCGATTTCGCCACGTCCGCCTTTTTTCGCCGTTCCTAGCGCTCGTGCGATGCACCTATGTTGCACCTAGCGCCGAATCGTTCTTCGTCATCCTGAAAAACCACGTCTCCTAAAGCCTTGCATAGCTTATCTTTTCTCCACCACGAACTTTTTTGTGGGATGGTAGAAAAAAAGACTTTTTAAGTCCGCTGGCTTGCCAGGCCTTGTTAGCTTGTACGGTCATGGTTATCGGGTAAAGAATATTGACGGCATCGCTGGTGTCGGTGGCTGAAAAGCCGGCTCCCATCAGGGCAATAGCCATTTCAGATGCAGGCGTACAGGGCAATGGTCAACAGCTACAGCCTGTCTGACGATTCCGGCGTCATGGCTGCGGCGGCTATCACGCATTTTTTGTTCGGTCAGGCGGTGTTTTCGTACCTCAATGGTTGGAGCGTGTTGATCGGACCTGGTACAGGTTTGGACAGCACGGGCTGCAAATACGCAAGGGATTTAATGGGCCTGGTGGCGTTCACGGCTTTTATCGTGACGTTTCTGTTCAGGGGCTACTCATAATCTCGTGGCTCGGCGGTTCCCGGCACACCATGACAGTAAGGAAGGACCCTGTGTCTCAACTCTCCCAGCTTCGAAGCCCCGCCGCCGTGCAGGCTGCCATCGATGAGTTCGTGCAACTGGGCCGCACGAAATTCCTGGCGCGCCACGGCTACGGCAAGTCCCGCGACTTCCTGGTACGTGATCCGAAGACCGGCACCGATTGCGATTCCAAGGCCATCGCCGGTGTGGCCTTCGGCAAGCAATTTCCCGAGCAGGGCCCGCTCACTGCTGACAGCTTCTCCGGTGGCGAGGCGACCGTCGTTCCGGCGCTGACGCGGCTCGGGTTTCGCATCATTCGCATCGGCGAAGACTGGTCCGAAGAAGAGGTCCTGGCCACGGTCGAAGACTATTTCGACATGCTGCGTGCCGAGGCGGCTGGGGAGCCGTACAACAAGTCCGAGCACAACCAGGCACTGCGCCAACTGCTGAACGGTCGCAGCAAGTCTTCAGTCGAGCTCAAGCACCAGAACATTAGCGCCGTACTCGATGCCCTGGGCCTGCCCTATATCAACGGCTACAAGCCACGCGGCAACAGCCAACTGCTGCTGCGTAAATCCGTACACGCCTACGTTCTGGAACATCAGCAGACGGTCGGCGCTCTTGTCGATGCCCTGGAGGAGGTAAAACTTCCGGGTGACAAAACCTACCGAGCGGCTTTGGTAGAACCACCCGCCCGTGAAGTGCTTGTGCGTACCCCGGCATCTCTACGGCAACGCCTACCGCGAAAGTTCGATTATGCCGCTCGCGATGAAGCCAACCGCAAGCTGGGCCGGGCAGGGGAGCAGTGGGTGATTGGCTACGAACAGCAACGCCTGACCGAGCTCGGCCACCCAGAGCTTTTTCAGCGGCTGGATTGGGTGTCCGACACCCAGGGAGACGGTGCGGGGTTCGACATCCTGTCGTTCGAAGAGGACGCCCATGAGCGCTTCATCGAGGTGAAAACCACCAATGGCGGGGTAGGCTCGTCTTTCTTGGTCAGCCACAACGAACTCGAATTCTCCAAGGAGGCGGGCGATCAATTCCATCTGTATCGCGTGTTCCAGTTTCGGGACGGTCCGCGCCTGTTCACGCTACCCGGCGACCTCAGCCAACATGTGCATCTCAAGCCGACGGACTACCGGGCGAGTTTCCGGAGTTTGGTGGGGTAAAGGCAGGGTTCTGTTGAGCCGAATGGCTGTGTGCGGCCGATTCTGTTGAAAAAGTAGCGGCCTCCCCATGCCGTTGGCAAAATTGCTTTGTCAGCGAGCGTGGGGGCGAACAGCATGATGGGACAGTTACCGGGAGGACAGCAGCGCCTGTTCTACTCGTTCAATCTGGAAGATCACGTCCCGGCCCAACATCTCCTGCGCAGCATCGACCAGTGCTTGGATCTCAGTGATCTACGTGCCTACCTGGCAGATTTCTATAGCCCCATCGGGCGTCCCTCGATTGACCCGGAGTTGATGGTGCGCATGCTGGTCGTCGGCTACTTGCTATGGCATTCGTTCCGAGCGGCGATTGTGCGAAGAGGTGCACCTGAACCTGGCCTATCGCTGGTTCTGCCGGTTGGGTCTGGAAGACGAAGTCCCCAATCACTCGACCTTCTCGAAGAATCGCCATGGGCGTTTTCGTGACAGCGATCTATTCCGCTGGTTATTCAATGAGGTGCTGCGGCGCTGCATGGCAGCCGGCCTAGTCAAGGGTGAAGGTTTCGCCGTCGACGCCAGCATCATTAAGGCGGATGCCAGCCGGCAACGTGGGGTGGCGGGAGATGAGGTCGATTGGAACGATCCAAAGCTCAGCAGCCGCGCAGTGCGCGAGTACCTCGAAGCCCTTGATGAAGAGGCGCTGGCTGAGGCTCTTCCCAAGAAAATTTCGCTCACTGATCCTCAGTCCCGTTGGACAGCAGCGCCAGGTGGCCCGGCCTTTTTTGCCTACTCCACGAATTACCTGATCGACACTGAGCACGGTGTGATCATGGACGTGGAAGCTACCCCGGCGCACCGTACCGCCGAAGTCGATTCGACTAGGACGATGGTCGAGCGTGTCGAGGCGCAGTTCGATCTCACACCGGAACGCCTTATCGGCGATACCGCTTATGGCACCGCCCCGATGCTGGCCTGGATGGTCGAAGAAAAGGACATCGAACCGCATGTGCCGGTGTGGGACAAGACCGAGCGCAAGGACGACAGCCTCTCCAGTAACGACTTTCACTGGAGTCAGGACGCCAATGAATATCGCTGCCCAGCCGGCAAACCGCTACGCAGTGAATGGCGCGCCTTCACCCAGCAAAGGTCGCGGGTAACTAAGGCCAAAACCGTCATTTACCGCTCCAGCCAAACCGACTGCGCCACCTGCCCGTTGAAAGCGAAATGCTGCCCCAACACGCCGAATCGGAAGATCGTCCGCAGCATCCATGAGGCTGCCCGCGACGTGGCTCGACGCATCGCCAAGACACCGGAGTACCTCGTCTCTCGCTGCGAACGAAAGAAGGTGGAGATGCTTTTCGCCCACCTCAAACGGATCATGAAACTCGACCGTTTACGACTGCGTGGCCTAACGGGTGCCACTGACGAATTCACCTTGGCTGCGATGGTGCAGAACCTGCGCCGCATGGCCAAGCTTTTGCCTCAAGGGCCACCGCTGACGGGATAGGTATGCCTGCTACGAGCAGAAACCCTCAAATTAACCCTTAAACCTGAGCAAGGACGCTCAGTGAAACGCCGGAAGGCAACTTGAAGTGGCTTGCAGCCACTTCGACAGCAGGCACACCTGATCGGCAGGCTGCCGCTAAAGCTACTTTTTCAACAGAATCGGCCGATTTGTGCCGGTCGTCAAGGACCGCTTCGGATCACTCTCAACCGGATCGCGGGCCAGCTGATTTGCTAAAACCCGCGCCAAACTCAACGAAGGATTTCGCATGATCCGTTTTTTTTGGCGATCACGCTCGGCCTGATGGTTGGCTGCTCGTCGAGTTCAAGTTCGATCTGATCAGTGAGCGGTAGCGCAAGTGGATCGCCTCAGCCAAGCAGCGTTGTTGCCGGCGGCCGGAAGAAAGCCTTGAACTAGTAGCGGAAAGGATGAAACTTTATTTTTACGATTCTCAGCATTTTCCAAGGTTGAGCGAAAATTAGGATGATACTTTAATGATTCCGGCCTCCATCCCCACAAAACGCTTGCAGATGGCAGAATTGAAATAAGTCATTGTTTTAAATGGATTTTTGCAGGAATTGCTACGTTGCAGGGTCCTGTAGTTAGGATGACACTTTATTTTCCTCCCACAATCAAAGCATCCATCCATGCATTTGTGAAATCAGAACCCATTGAACGCATTGAGTTTGAAAAAAACTTGCTGAACTTAGGTATCGTGAACAATTATGAAAAATATATAGACTACAATAATTTGCTGTTTCACGTTTTGTTTAGCAAATGGATTAACAGTCCAGTTGACTTTGGATATTTTGTCGATCAAAACTTTTACGGTGCCAGCTAAGCTCACTCAAAACATCTACGGTGTAATACACCGTAAAAAGAATTGCACCTGGTACTTGCCACTAAAAAATGACAGTGAATGACATTTTGAGAGAAAAAAATTGTGGGGTAGTGCCTTTTCTACTCCTTTGAGAATTTTAATTATGACAATTCCGATACACCTAACAATAACTTCATATTTTTCTTTCTTGAACTAAGATTCAATAACTTAACTAATTTCTATTTCAATCATAAAATATGATATGTTGACCTTAAGAATAATTCATAAACTTTACTATGTTTGCTTTAAAAACAATTCATTTAGAAAAGAAAGTCTCAAACGAAAATCAAATTATTCTTTTATTTGATTTAGATTCATTCTGTCCATGTATGTACCCTATGCTGTACACCATGAAATTTCTTAGATTTCAAAGTATCTCTACGCAGCATGCAGATTTAATCGCAATAAAATTTTGGTATGAATTTTGGTTTGAAAAGTTTGCCACGTCCTTTTGTGAGTCGTTCTATTCGACATCCTATAATTTTGAGATCATTCAATGTGAAATTGATAATTTCATTGTTTACTTAGAAAATAATAAAAAACTTGAAAGTAATCTTATACGGCTAAGCAATTCAGAACATATTAATTACACAACAATTGGTCATAGAGTTAGATCCTTCTTAAAGTTTTACAACTTCTTGATTAATGAATACTTAAGCATGCAATCACAGCCACAACTTACGTTGAAGGAAATTCAAAAAATTAAAGAAAACTTGAATAAATATATGACAATAAAGAAAAAAATTATAAATAATTTTTCAAAAGCCAATAAGACAATTAAAAGTGAGATAAATCATAATTTTAAGAGCATGAATCAGGAAATGATTAAAGGATTGTATTCAGTCATTTCACCAAGTAACTCTAATAAATACAATGAATTAAATCCTTTTAGATCTAAAAATGTACAACTCAGAAACTTTCTGATCATACATCTCATGCTCAACTATGGTCTTAGAATTGGTGAGCTTATGCTACTAACAACCAACTCTATTAAAAAATCAATTCAGAATCATAGTTTTAGTTTAATTATTACAAATACAGATGATGAGTTCGATGATCGATCAAAAAAGCCAAAAATCAAAAATGAATATTCGTACCGAGTAATTAAACTGCAGGAACGAGACTACAGAATTCTTCAAATCTATATAAATGAAATCCGAAAAGAAATTCCTTCACATATCTTATTTACATCCTTAAAGCCTCCCTATTCTGCTTTAAGTTTTCTAATAAAAGATCTAAATACGTATCTTTCATCAATTGAGATTCATTGTTATTCAATATATTGTAGGTTGAAAGTATCAAATGTGAAAGTTGAGGATCAGAACGTAGGGTTGATTCGATAGCAAGTTCGATAGGCTCATTAAATATTCCTTCATAGCTTTTTTTTAACCATGCTGGATCTAAATGCATCATTTTATAAGTGAAGCCGAGAGGATCTGGTGCATTACCATCATGAACTTCTTCAGGTTCAAGCATGAAAGTTTGACCTTGATAGCTATCAATAATTTTTTTTCTACAATTGAATTGTTGATGTCCTAACTCTGTTACCCCTATAAGATAACTTGAGTGTAGATGAGGATCGTATGCAAAGCCTTTGAAGTGGGCATGAATTAGTTCTATACCTGTAGACTTATCCTGTGTGACATTGACCCAATTGCTCATATTTACTTAATTAGTCCTAATGGATTTAGCTTATCAAAAATTATCTAATGAAGAAATTCTAAAATTAACATAATACACCTTATACAAAATGCCCTTGTAAGCCCTTAATCAAGGGCATTTTTAGTCTCTACTTAACATAAAATTTTGGTGGTGCTTCAAAAAGTATGCTGCCTTTAAATGAAGCCATTATTGATGTAAAAGAAAAGAAGGCTAAATCAAAAGCTTTAAAATGGTTTTCAAGCTTTTTTGAAAAATTACAGCTTCTTCTGAAACTACGCCTAATTCTATGCCTTATTTTGCAATTATTGCCTTCAATACCTACAGTAAAAAATTTACCAATACTTTGCTTACCATTTTTAAAAGCAGTGATGAAACTGTCCCAATGATCACTTGCAATTCGGGTGTAGTGAATATCTAATTGTTTAAGCTTTGTCTTCAATTGTTAGACTGTAGCTAAATCTCGTTTACCCCAAACATAAGCAACAATTTCACCTGTTTCTCGATGATAGGCGTAAATAAGCCATTGTTTATTCTTTTTATTTCCAACAAAATTCCAGAACTCATCTACTTCGAGAGATTCATAATGACTTTGCTGAGGCTGAATTTCATAGGTTGATTCAGTTAAAGTACGTAAAACTTTACCGATACTGATGCGCTCAACTTCAGCAATATCTCGTATACCGCTGCCTCTGACCATCAACTGTAATATTTTACGAGTAATACCTGACTTACATCCTAGATAGCTCAGTGCATGATCACCAATAAACTGACGTTTACAGTCTTTGCACTGATAGTTTTGTTTCCCATCTACTTTGATACCATTTTTCTTTATACTATCACTGAGGCAGGTTGGACATTTGATTGCTAGAGTTATTTGCATTTCTCTATTTTATCAAAATCCAATCGGCTTTTTCTTCAGCATACTTTTTGAAACACTACCAAAAATAGATTAACCTCAAACTTCTAATTCTTATAAATAATGAAAAACACCCAACTTATCTAGCACATCTAAAGACAATTGTTTACGTAGAGCAATATCATCACCAGCTTTCATTTGCATATTTAAAGCAAATGCCACCACTTGCCCATCTGCCTTTTCAACAAAACCCACATACCAACCCACTTGCGGGTCTACAGCCATTCCCCAGCCACTTTTAGCATATAGACGATTCTCCCCTCTGCGCTCTACATACAACATCTCTTTCACTTGTTGCTGAACTTCAGGTTTAAAAGGCAATTGCCCTTGGGCTAAATCATACACAAACTTTACTTCTTGTATAGGTGTAATTGTCAAAGGCCCTTTCAACCAAAATTGATCAACTTCCGTGCCTATTTGCATATTGCCATAACCAATACGTTGCAATTCACTTTGCATTAAGCTTGGACCAATACGACGTGCCAATTCTTGATATACAGGCACTGTAGATGCTTGCATGGCTTCGCCCAAAGTAAAATCTTTGTCCCATGCTTTAAAAAAACGTGGCTTTCCATCCCACTTAAATATTTCTGTAGATGTTGCTTTATGATTTTCTAAACCAATTAGTGCATTGGCAATTTTAAATGTAGATGCAGGAATATAAGCTGTTTTTGCTCGGTCTAAATGCGTGCCATATTTTTTAATATTTTGACCATCATATGTGACAAACACAGCATCAGCTGAGATTTCATTAAAAAGCGCTTGAACATTCTGATCGATGATTGAGTTATTCACTTGTGGAATTGTACTTGTTTTTGCTCGACTCATACTATGCTCAGCACAAGCCCCAATACTTATGCTTAAGCAAACTAAACTCAATATTTTTAATAATTTCATGATATACAACTTTAAAATTTGGTAGTGTTTCAAAAAGTATGCTGAAGAAAAAGCCGATTGGATTTTGATAAAATAGAGAAATGCAAATAACTCTAGCAATCAAATGTCCAACCTGCCTCAGTGATAGTATAAAGAAAAATGGTATCAAAGTAGATGGGAAACAAAACTATCAGTGCAAAGACTGTAAACGTCAGTTTATTGGTGATCATGCACTGAGCTATCTAGGATGTAAGTCAGGTATTACTCGTAAAATATTACAGTTGATGGTCAGAGGCAGCGGTATACGAGATATTGCTGAAGTTGAGCGCATCAGTATCGGTAAAGTTTTACGTACTTTAACTGAATCAACCTATGAAATTCAGCCTCAGCAAAGTCATTATGAATCTCTCGAAGTAGATGAGTTCTGGAATTTTGTTGGAAATAAAAAGAATAAACAATGGCTTATTTTTGTTCAAAAGTCATATTTTACCTCGGAGAAACCGGACATTTTTATTGGTGAGAATATAGACACTTTAAATGGGTTCTAACACTCTCGTTTCGTATAACAGCCATTATGTTAAATTGTAGTAAGAACTTTAATGCGATAGAGCAGAATGTATATGCAAAATAAGCTTGATAACATTATTCAAGAATTAAAAGAACTATCTGGGAATAGTCGTCTAAACATAGAACTACCTGATGATATTTTCATATCTGCTTATGAACGAAAAATAGGTTTTATTTTTCCAAAAGATTATAAAAAAGTTTTGAAAGAGATTAGCAATATCTTTTATGGAACAATTGAATTAGCGTCTCTTACAGATGAGAAAGAATGCTATCGAGGGCTATCTCAGATATTAAATGATGCTAGGGAGCAAGGTCTGCCAGAAGATTGGCTACCTATTTGTGAAGATAATGGTAGTTATTATTGCCTATCTCCTAATCATAAAATTAGATATTGGACAGCAGATGGATATAGCGATGAGCAGTGGGAAGATTTAGCAGATTGGATCAAGCAAGTTTGGATAGATGGAAATTAAGAATTTCTAAAATTAACATAATACACCTTATACGAAATTAAAAAATGGAGCCTAAAGCTCCATTTTTTAATAACTTTTTTTAAATTGCTAAGCGTAAATTCAGTGCTTTTACAACTTTAATCACAGTATCAAAACTAGGGTTAACATCACCAGAAAGTGCTTTATAAAGACTTTCTCGGCCTAAGCCTGTATCTCGTGATAATTGAGCCATTCCTTTAGCTTTTGCAATGTTACCTAAAGCCTTTGCAATGAATGCGGCATCGCCATTAGATTCTTCAATACATGCTTGTAAGTAAGCCTGCATATCATCCTCTGTTTTAAGATGCTCAGCACTGTCCCATTTGCGAAGTTTAATAGCCATTTATAGCTCCTCCTCTAAATCTTGTGCCAATTGCAGGGCAAGTTTTATATCTTTACTTTGCGTAGACTTATCTCCGCCTGCTAAAAGAATAACAACCCTTTGCCCTTGCTTGCAGTAATAAATCCTATAGCCTGGCCCAAAGAAGAAACGTAATTCAGAAACACCTTCACCGACCGGCTCAGTATCTCCAAAGTTTCCATCTTCAACCCGATCAATTCGGACTTGTATGCGTCTTTTTGCCTGCTGGTCTTTTAACTTGGTGAACCAGTCATCAAAGACTTCAGTGGTATATATTGAGTACATAAGTAGAATGTATCCTATAGGATACATTTATGCAAGAAATAAAGGCGAATTCAAACATGAGGTGCGACAGTTTCAAAAGCCATATGATAATCAACAAGCTGAGCAAATTTCTCTAATGGTGTAAGCCAATCTAACGCCTTTCTAGGACGAGTATTCAGTGACATGGCAACTTGATTTAAATAATGCTGATCTGCCTGATTTAAATCAATCCCTTTAGGTAAATATTGCCTAATTAAACCATTCATATTTTCGCATGTGCCTTTTTGCCAGGGTGAATGTGGGTCACAGAAATATACATCTATGCCTAAATCTTCTTCGAGTATTTTATGTTCTGACATCTCACGTCCACGGTCATAGGTCAACGTTTTACGCAGTTCTGCAGGTAAATATTTCAGAGCTTCAGTTAAAGCCTTGCGCACTGATTCTGCCTTTGCATCAGGTAATGTTGCCAAGATACAGAGCCGTGTATTTCGTTCAATAAGTGTTGCTATCGAACTTTTATTGTCTTTACCTTTAATTAAATCAGCTTCCCAATGACCCGGTATTTTTCTTTCTTGAACTTCGGCTGGGCGCTCATGAATAGTTTTAATATCCTGTAATATAGAATCTTTTTTAGGTTCACCGTTAGCTTTTCGCTTTTTATTTTCATGACGTAGACAGGATAATAAGTCTTTTTTCAACTCACCCTTTGGTAATGCTCGTATCGTTGAATAAATCGTTGTATGGCTTACATTCATTGTTTGATCCAAATCAGGAAATGTCTTTAAACGCTTTGCTATTTGCTGAGGAGACCATAAACAACGGATCGCTTCAACAATAAATTTCCAGAGGATTGAATCGATTTTGAGTTTTCTGTGACCACGTCTACGTCTAGCAAAAGTGTTATCAGAAGCATATTGAGCTTGATAAACGTCATTGATGCTATTTCTTTTAAGCTCACGATAGATCGTACTAGGATGTCTTTTAATGAGTTCAGCAAATTTTCTGGCTGAAAAGCCTTCTTTTCTTGACTCAAGCATTAATGCAGTACGATCTTCAAAGTTAAGATGATGGTATGACAATTTTATATACTCCATAAACCCTTTAAATTAATTAGGTGGTTTATGTCGCACTTCAAGTTTTACTCTGCCCTCCATTGTTTTCAATTTATCGGATTTCTAAAAACATGAGATATATGTTTCAATAAAAGTTTTTAAGAACTTTATACACCAAATACCAATGCTTCACTTATGATAAAGTGGATTAAAATTGCAGAAAATGGGTAAATCCATAAAAAATGTCAACATCTTCAAATATACAATTGTATTTCAATTTCCGTTGTTTATAGTTGGAACATTTTTTTAAATCTCTACACTCAAGGTTAGATTTATGTCTACTGCTCATAAAAAAGCATCCTTATTGCAAAAAGTCAGTAAAGGACTCACAGTTGGTTCAGTCATTACAGGAAGCACGTTTTTACATGGTCCCCCTGTTTTGGCACTCGGTTTTACCAAGCTGTTTAAAAAATCAAAAAAAGTAGACGAAACCAATATTCAATTGGCCAATAGCTGGATTGGTGTAAACAACCACCTGATTGAAAAGGTGCTGCCAAACCTAAAGTGGGATATGGGTATAGGAAGTTCAACCGCCCTTTTTGGCGAGTCTGGCGGGTAGGAAGCGGCCGCGCAAGCGCCGCTTTGGGCACAGATCGGGCACAGATCGGGGGTTCATGCGTGGGTTTTCGACATCGCGGGGCCACGCAGCGGCTCAGTGCGTAGCCATTTCTCACCGAATCCCGGCACAGGGCCGAGCGCAGCCCTGCGGGGTCGTGGCCGCATCGGATCGGACTCTGGCTTGGCTGCCGGCTGTGTGGCCGGCGCCTCATCACGCGGCGGGCGGCGGGGCGCGCGCTGCGGGCCGGTAGTGCGCTTGCTCCAGCGCGCCGTGTTTCTCGAAGTGGGCGAGGATGGCGCGAATGGCCTTGGGGTCTTCGATGCTGGCGACGATCCGCACCGCGCCGCCGCAGTGGGCGCAGGTGGTGATGTCGATGGAAAAGACCCGCTTGAGCCGTTGCGCCCAGCTCATCGCACGGCGCTTCTGCTCGGGGCTGCGCGGCTCGTCGTGGGCGCTGACGTCCACTGGCGCCGCATCGCCCGCAGGCCGCCTGCCGCGCCCCGAGGGCGTCAGCTGCGCGCGCAGGTTTGCATTCGGGGCGAATACGCCGTGGAAGCGGGTGAGATGCGCGCGTGGCGGCGGGACCAGTGCCGCCAGCTTGGCGATGAAGTCCACCGCATCCCATTCGACATGCGTGGTGCCATTGCGCCACGGCGTCTTGAGCTGGTAACGCACCCTGCCCTGTGGCGAGATCGATAGCCGCTGCTCGCTGATCGCCGGGCGCGTGATGTAGCGGCACAGCTTTTCGAGCTTGTGGCTTTCGTGTGCTTCCGCGGCCACGCCGGCATGCAGCGAGAAGCCGCCGACCTTGCCGGCGTCGCCCTCCAGCGGACCGGCGTCGCCAGGCAGCGTTTGCAGCGTGACGACCTTGCGGCCAGCGTCGCGACCGGTGGCGATGCGGTAGGTCATCGAACTCATCCGCAGCCCATCCATGCCGTCGTCGCTACCCGCGCTGTCGGACAGGAACACGGATTCGTCTTCGCCTTCGAGCCAGCCGCGGCGCGACAGGTGCCGGCACACGCGATGCGCGATGGTGTTGGCCAGTTCCGTCAGTTGCGCCGATGTGGGCGCACGGGTGCGGTGCAGGCGCGGCTTGCGCTGCGGACGCTCGGTGGTGTCCTCGTACACGCCGTCGAGCCACAGCATGTGGAAGTGGATGTTGAGATTCAGCGCGCTGCCGAAGCGCTGGATCAGGGTCACCACGCCGCATTGCGCCGTATCCCGCGGCACGCCGGCCTGATCGGCAAGCCAACCGGCGATCACACGATGCACGATGCCCAGCACCGGGCCGATCGCCTCAGGCTTGCTGGCGAACAGGAAGCGCAACGGGTACGGGAAACTCAGCACCCATTGCCGCACCGGCCGCGGGCCGAACACCTCGTCCACCAGATGCCGCGCCGACTCGGCCATGCGCCGTGCGCCGCAGCTCGGGCACAGCCCGCGCTTCTTGCAGGAATACGCCACCAGCCTCTCGGCACGACAGTGCTCGCAGACCACGCGCAGGAAGCCGTGCTCGAGCACGCCGCAGCGCAGGTAGGTCTCGAACTCCTCGCGCACATACTCGGGCAGCGGGCGGTCTTCGGCCTCAAGACGCGCGATGAAGTCCGGGTAGTGCGCCTGCACTAGCGCGTACAGCAGCGTGCGCTCGGGCAGGTGGCGCGCGTAACGCGCAGCGGCGTGGGCGGCCGGCAGTGGCGCGCACACCTCGGCCTGCCGCCGGGGTGCGGTCAGGCGCGGCACGCAGCGCTCCGTTGCAGGGACGGCTGCTCAGGGTTGCGCCCGCGAGCACGCGTTCATATCGGCGTTTTCTGATCTTCGCGTCAGACATTGCCGCGGGGCGGGTAGGAAGTCTCCCGCCTCGGACGCCAGAACGCACAAAGCCCGGCACGAGGCCGGGCTTTGTGGTCTTGCTTGATGGATCGCGGGGCTTAGAAATCCATGCCGCCCATGCCGCCCATGCCGCCGCCGGCCGGCATCGCCGGCTCGTCCTTCTTCGGGGCCTCGGCCACCATCGCTTCGGTGGTGATCATCAGGCCCGCGATCGACGCGGCGTTCTGCAGCGCGGTGCGGGTGACCTTGGTCGGGTCCAGGATGCCGAACTCGATCATGTCGCCGAACTCGCCGTTGGCGGCGTTGTAGCCGAACGCACCCGAACCTTCGACCACGCGGTTGAGGATGACCGACGGCTCATCGCCGGCATTGGTCACGATCTCGCGCAGCGGGGCTTCCATCGCGCGCAGGGCGATCTGGATGCCGTGGTTCTGGTCTTCGTTCACGCCCTTGATGCCGGCGATCGCCGCCTTGGCACGGATCAGGGCGACGCCGCCGCCCGGGACGATGCCTTCCTCGACGGCCGCACGGGTCGCGTGCAGGGCGTCTTCGACGCGCGCCTTCTTTTCCTTCATCTCGACTTCGGTGGCGGCACCGACCTTGATCACCGCAACGCCGCCGGCCAGCTTGGCCACGCGCTCCTGCAGCTTCTCGCGGTCGTAGTCGGAGGAGGTCTCCTCGATCTGCGCCTTGATCTGCTTGATGCGCGCCTCGATGCCCGCGCCTTCGCCGGCGCCATCGATGATGGTGGTGTTTTCCTTCGACACCTGGATCTTCTTGGCGCGGCCGAGGTCCTTGATGGTGGCCTTCTCCAGCGACAGGCCGACTTCCTCGGAAATCACCACGCCGCCGGTCAGGATCGCCATGTCTTCCAGCATCGCCTTGCGACGGTCGCCGAAGCCCGGGGCCTTCACCGCGCAGACCTTGACGATGCCGCGGATGGTGTTGACCACCAGGGTCGCCAGCGCTTCGCCTTCGACTTCCTCCGCCACGATCAGCAGCGGCTTGCCGGCCTTGGCCACGCCCTCGAGGACGGGCAGCAGGTCGCGCACGTTGGAGATCTTCTTGTCGTACAGCAGGATGAAGGGATCATCCAGGTCGGCCGACATCGACTGCTGGTTGTTGACGAAGTACGGGCTCAGGTAGCCGCGGTCGAACTGCATGCCCTCGACCACGTCGAGTTCGTTGTCCAGGCCGCTGCCTTCCTCGACCGTGATCACGCCTTCCTTGCCGACCTTGTCCATCGCCTGCGCGATCAGGTCGCCGATGTTGGCATCCGAGTTCGCGGAGATCGCGCCGACCTGGGCGATTTCCTTGCTGGTCGACGACGGCTTGGACAGCGACTTCAGTTCGCCGACCGCGGCCTTCACCGCCTGGTCGATGCCGCGCTTCAGGTCCATCGGGTTCATGCCGGCGGCGACCGCCTTCATGCCCTCGCGGATGAACGCCTGCGCCAGCACGGTGGCGGTGGTGGTGCCGTCGCCGGCGTTGTCGGAGGTCTTGGAAGCGACTTCCTTCACCATCTGCGCGCCCATGTTCTCGAACGCGTCAGCCAGTTCGATTTCCTTGGCGACGGAGACGCCGTCCTTGGTGATGGTCGGCGCGCCGTAGCTCTTCTGCAGCACGACGTTGCGGCCCTTCGGGCCGAGGGTCGCCTTCACGGCGTTGGCGAGCACGTTGACGCCGCGCACCATCTTGGAGCGCGCGTCTTCGCCGAAACGAATGTCCTTGGCAGCCATTGCGAATTACCTCGAAAAATTATTCGGATGAGAAATGTGTGGGAGCGACGCGCGATCAGCCGAGGATCGCGAACAGGTCGTCTTCCTTCACCACCAGCAGCTCGACGCCGTCCAGCTTCACTTCGGTGCCGCTGTACTTGCCGAACAGCACCTTGTCGCCGACCTTGACCTGCGGCGCGCGGACCTGGCCGTTGTCCAGCACCTTGCCGGTGCCGACGGCGACGACTTCGCCCTTGATCGGCTTCTCGGTGGCCGAATCCGGGATCACGATCCCGCCGGCGGACAGCTTCTCTTCTTCCATGCGCTTGATGACCACGCGGTCGTGCAGCGGCTTGATATTGGACATGGCAACCTCGGTAAATGGTTGATTGACGTGGAAAAACCCGGCGATTTTAGCAGTCGCGCGAAGCGAGTGCCAAACCGCGGACAACAGAACCGGGCGAACCCGGCATGCCACCGAGATGGGGCGGGCCCGCCGACTTTCAAGGGCCGCACGCGGATGTCCGCCAGGCCCGCCGGATCGGGGCAGCCGCTACCCTATGCCGGTGAGCGCCCTGATCTGCTTCTGCACCTGTCCCGACGCCGACAGCGCCGAGCGCATCGCCACCGCGCTGGTGGCCGAGCGCCTGGCCGCCTGCGTCAACCTCCTGCCCGGCCTGCGTTCGGTCTATCGCTGGCAACGCAAGGTCGAGGCCGCGGCCGAGGTCCTGCTGCTGGTCAAGACCAGTGCCGAGGCCTACCCCGCCCTGCAGGAACGCCTGCGCCAACTGCATCCCTACGAACTCCCGGAGCTGCTCGCGGTCGAAGCCGCGTCCGGCCTGCCCGAATACCTGCAATGGCTGGCCGCCGAGAGCCGACCGGTAAACTGAGCCAATGACCGCATCCACGATCCGCCTGCGCCGCTGGCTGGCCGGGCTCGCCCTGCTGCTTGCGCTGCCCGCGACCTCGGCCGTCGCCCAGGACTTCGAACTGCCGCCGGTCGACGAGGTCTTCGTCCTGTCCGCGCAGGCCACCGCGCCGGACCGCATCGAGGTGCGCTGGCGGATCGCCGACGGCTATTACCTGTACCGGCACCGCACCTCGGTCAAGGCCGATGCCGCCTTCACCGGCGCGACCATGGCGCTGCCGAAGGGCAAGGCCTACCGCGACGAATTCTTCGGCGACGTCGAAACCTACCGCAAGGAATTGCTCGGCACCCTCACCGGCACGCCCGCGGCCGGCGCGAGCGCGACCACCCTGACCGTGAAGTACCAGGGCTGCGCCGATGCCGGCGTGTGCTACCCGCCGCAGACCCGCACCCTGAAGGTCGCGTTGCCGGGCGAAGCGGGCGCTGGCGGCTTCGGCTGTAAGGCGCGCGGGCTGCATGATTATGTCGTCAAGAACGGCTCTGCCGATCATCCCAACGCCGAGGTGAAATTCGCACTGGGTGATGTGGTCAACACCATGATCGGCTGCACTAATGGTGAAACGATCATGCTGTGCCACGACACCTCGCTGCCGCGCCCCTATTCTCTCGGCTTTCGGGTGCAAGGCACCGAGGGGCTGTGGATGGACGTCAACAAGTCGATCTATCTGGAGGGCAAGAGCCCACAGCCGCACCGCTGGGAGCCTGCCGAGGGCTGGTTTGCGAAATACGATCACCCGCTATGGAAACGCTACGCCGATCTGGCGGCAGGGGCCGGGCATGGCGGGATGGACTGGTTCGTGATCCACGCTTTTGTCGAGGCGCTGAAGGCCAAGGCCCCGATGCCAATCGACATTTACGACGCGCTGGCCTGGAGCGCGATCACGCCTCTGTCGGAACAATCGATTGCTGAGGGCAATCGCACGTTAGATTTTCCCGACTTCACCCGAGGGCAGTGGCGCACCCGCAAGCCGATCTTTGCGCTGAACGACGCCTATTGATCGACGCGATTTAGGCCAAGCGCACCGCAAAGGCGAAATTGGTAATCTTGTCGGTATCCTTGACGCCCGGCGCGCTTTCGACGCCGCTGGAGGTATCGACCAGCGGCGCTCCGGTGCGCGCAATCGCCTCGGCAACATTCGTCGGATTTAGCCCGCCTGCCAGCCCCCACGGCAAGGCACCGCGATATCCGGCCAGCAGCGACCAGTCGAACGCCAACCCCATGCCGCCGGGCAGCGCGCCTTTGGGGGTCTTGGCGTCGAACAAGATCAAGTCCGCCGCCCCGGCATAGGCTGCGGCGCGTGCGACATCGCTGGCGCTGGCGACGGGCAGCGCCTTCCACACCGGCTTGCCAAACCGCGCGCGCAACTGGGCCACGCGTTCGGGCGATTCCGAACCGTGCAGCTGCAGCGCGTTCAGCTTGGCTGCCACCAGTGCGTCGGCGATGACAGCATCATCCGCATCGACGAACAAACCGACCATGGCGATCTGGCCAGCTGCGCGCGATGTCAAAGCGCCCGCGACATTCGACGTAACCGCACGGGGCGACGCTGGATAGAACACCAACCCGGCATAGTCCGCCCGCGCCGCGATGGTCGCATCGAGCGCCTCGGGTGTGCTGATCCCGCAAATCTTGATTTTCGCGGGCATGCGGTCAGTCGGGGTTCTGGATCAGCCGCACCAGCGTGCAGTCGGGATCGATCAGGTAGCCGATCCTCAGGCCGCTCGCCTCCAGTTGCGGAGCTTTGAAGCGCGGCCAGCCGGTGCTTTTTTCCTCGGCTCCCGCCGCGTTCACCAATGCCACCATGGCATCGAGATCATCCAACCGCAGGCAACAGCCGAACGAGCTCGTAGCTGGGTCGAGGTCAGGATAGGGGAAGAATTCGAGCTGCAAACCGCCGCGCTGCAGGATCATCCAGCCGCGATCCTTCCAACTCGTCGCAAAGCCCAGCTTCGCATAAAACGCCTCTGTCACATCGAAATCGCGCGATGGCAGATTGGGGGTGACGTGGTCAGCCATGGCTCAGCGCAGCTTGTCGGCCATGCGGGCCGTATGAGTGATTGCGGCGCGGCTATCGGGGGCGGAATGGCTCATCACGATCATGCTGGCCTTGGGGAACGCCGCACCAAACGCGCGCGCTGACGCGGCGTAGTGCTCAGTGTCGGCATCACCGAGATTGCCGAGCGACTTGGCCTTGCTGTCCTTGATCAGGCAGCCACCAAAAGCGATGTCGGTGCCGTCGATCCCAACGGTGATATTGTCACTGGTGTGGCCGGGGCCGGGGTAAAATACCTTGAGCGGGCCAAAGTTGGGCGCGGTTGCTGGTTCGACCCAGCCATTGGCGGCGAAAGTCAGGCTGTGTTGCGCCGCAACCATCCCCTCTTGCGGGGCAAGCTGGTTCGACAACGCATTGGCATAAGTCGCAATCCCCGCCGCATGCAGCGCGTCCATACCGCCCATCTTGTCCTGATGCGCGTGAGTCACCACCGCCAGCGCGACCGGCAGGTTGATCTCCTGCTTGATCCAGTTGAGGATCTGGGCGGTCTGGTCATCGGTCCAGGCGGTATCGACCACCAGCACGCGGCCGCCATCCCTGACGATCAAACCGTTGGAAGCGACTGCCCCGAAACCCGGCATGTCGAGATAGGAAGTGTGCTGCCAGACATTCGGTGCGAGCTGGCGGAAAACCAGATCGCCAAACCGTTGGTCGCCAGTTTCCATTTGCTGGCCAATCGTCGGGCGGATTTCACCGGGCATGCACCCGCTCAGCATCAATGCAGCGGCTAATGCGGTGCTCAGCTTCGCGACCGGGTGCATAATATTGGGCAATTCCATCAAGTTTTCCTTTTATTCAGCATTAAAAACCCCGCAAATGCGAGGCCTAGTAAATAGATGATCTTAATTTGGTTCACTGTAGCAAAAATATGGGGCGAATTCAAACATGAGGTGCGACAGTTTCAAAAGCCATATGATAATCAACAAGCTGAGCAAATTTCTCTAATGGTGTAAGCCAATCTAACGCCTTTCTAGGACGAGTATTCAGTGACATGGCAACTTGATTTAAATAATGCTGATCTGCCTGATTTAAATCAATCCCTTTAGGTAAATATTGCCTAATTAAACCATTCATATTTTCGCATGTGCCTTTTTGCCAGGGTGAATGTGGGTCACAGAAATATACATCTATGCCTAAATCTTCTTCGAGTATTTTATGTTCTGACATCTCACGTCCACGGTCATAGGTCAACGTTTTACGCAGTTCTGCAGGTAAATATTTCAGAGCTTCAGTTAAAGCCTTGCGCACTGATTCTGCCTTTGCATCAGGTAATGTTGCCAAGATACAGAGCCGTGTATTTCGTTCAATAAGTGTTGCTATCGAACTTTTATTGTCTTTACCTTTAATTAAATCAGCTTCCCAATGACCCGGTATTTTTCTTTCTTGAACTTCGGCTGGGCGCTCATGAATAGTTTTAATATCCTGTAATATAGAATCTTTTTTAGGTTCACCGTTAGCTTTTCGCTTTTTATTTTCATGACGTAGACAGGATAATAAGTCTTTTTTCAACTCACCCTTTGGTAATGCTCGTATCGTTGAATAAATCGTTGTATGGCTTACATTCATTGTTTGATCCAAATCAGGAAATGTCTTTAAACGCTTTGCTATTTGCTGAGGAGACCATAAACAACGGATCGCTTCAACAATAAATTTCCAGAGGATTGAATCGATTTTGAGTTTTCTGTGACCACGTCTACGTCTAGCGAAGGTGTTATCAGAAGCATATCGAGCTTGATAAACGTCATTGATGCTATTTCTTTTAAGCTCACGATAGATCGTACTAGGATGTCTTTTAATGAGTTCAGCAAATTTTCTGGCTGAAAAGCCTTCTTTTCTTGACTCAAGCATTAATGCAGTACGATCTTCAAAGTTAAGATGATGGTATGACAATTTTATATACTCCATAAACCCTTTAAATTAATTAGGTGGTTTATGTCGCACTTCAAGTTTTACTCTGCCAAACTTGATATTTGGGGCTCGAAACGGTGAATTTCGTATAACCGCCATTATGTTAAGTTAATCAAAATTCTTAATGCACCAAAACCTAAAAATTTAAATGGAGTAAAAATGACTTTAAAGGGGTTAGATATTCAAGAAGATTGTATCAAAGCTATTTCTAATGAATCTTTAATATTTGATATTAAGAATAAAGAGTTTTTAGAGGATATAGAAAATCTTTTATTACAGTATTTTCAAAATTTTAGTAATGATTTAAATGGAATTGAGTTTGATAATTTTTCTGTGGAGTTTTGGTTCGATGCAGGACAATTGATTATTTATCCTGAAAAAGATTTATTAGATCGTAAACCCTTTGAATCTGAATATGATTTAGATAGATTAGACCCTTATTTTTATCTAGTTTGTGAAGAATATAGGATATATTTTGATGACTTAATATCTCGAAAAGTAAGCGATCAAGTATCTGAAAAAGAAGCTATTTCTAAAACTAATGACGTAATTGATTGTGTAAGCAAAGCTATAAAAAATATAAATGATGAAAACAATCTTTTAAAGATGTTAGGCAGGCCTAAATTAGAAATAAGATATTTCGGTGTAACGAAAGAAGAACTTTTAGCAAAAGAAATTCTCGTGAAATGAAGTAGATATTTTTGTCGTATTAAGGAAAACTAAAATTAACATAATGGGCGTTATGCGAAGTCAAAAATGGGAGCTTAAGCTCCCATTTTTATTGATGATTTTTTAATTCTTTCAGCATAGCATCCCGTAAAATTTCATTCATTCGTGTTTGATAACCTTTGCCTTGTGCTTTGAACCAAGCAAGTACATCAGCATCTAACCGAATTGAAGTTTGTTGCTTCACTGGGCGGTAAAATTGATTTTGGCGTACAGCACTGCTCCAATCGGTAATTTCAGGAATATCTGATAGATCTAGCTGATCATCAGGAACCGTGCCTTTAGCAAGCAAGCGTTGAATTTCAGCATCTTGCTTCTCACCAAATTTCTCATTCAGCTCTTTGCGTGAGTATCTAACCATGCTCATATTTGTTTCGCTCCGCTTTAGTCACTTGCCTTGCACTAATGATTCGTATGATTTCACAGTCATCTTCATCAAAAATGGTGTGAGCCACCAATAACATTAGTACGCCTTTAACTCGTCCAATGGTTTGCCAACGTTCTTCACCATCGGTATGTCTGTCTTGGATTGAGATCCGTAATGGATCTTCAAAAACAAGGCTTGCAGTTTCGAAAGAGATATCATGCTTTTTCTGATTCTTTCGATTCTTAGCCTCATCCCATTCAAAATACTGTTCCATAAAAAACATTCAAATTTGTATATACAATAATGTATCACAAAATTGTATAACTCAAGTTGAGAAGCGTAATTTTTAGTCAAATTTATTGGCAAGAACTATCAAAACTGCTCATAAAAAAGCCGACTTGTTTCCAAGTCGGCTTTTGAACATCATCGAGCAAATAATTTATATCATAAGTTTTTGATTTTTATATTTTTCAATTTGTGCATTTCGTATAACGCCCATTATGTTAAATATATTTTAGTTAAGTAATTTATCTCTTATCAATTCTTTAAATTTTTCAGGATTTTGCTCCGCTTGATTATTAAAAATATCAAAGTAAGTTAAAGCTTGTTGTTGAATTTTTCCTTTATTTGGAACACGAGAAGCAGGATGAGGGAGTCGAATTACTAAAGTCTTTTTATTCCAGAATCTTACGCTAAATCCTTCTATAGATTCTTTGAAGTTAAGAATATCTTCGTCATTAACATAATTGAGTTTCAACTGTTCCCAATTTCCATGATATGCACCTAAGAAAAAAATATTTTTAGGTTCTAATCTATCAAGTTGATTTACTAAGTTTTCTATTGATATATCTTTAAGATGCTCATACAAATCTATACTTTTATTTTTTGAATTCAATAAGTTAAAAGATTTTTTATTATAATCAAAGAAGTAGAAGTTTAACCATTGTATATACTCGTTATTATTTTTTTCTTTGACTTTACCTAAGAATTTTAAGAATTGTGATCTCACAGGTGGCTTTTCATAAAGATTACGGTATCTAATTTTACTTTCAGAAATTAATTCATTTGTACTTAAATTTCCTAATATAAAGCTATCTAATTTCAATTTCCCCCATCCAGAAGTTTCTTGGCCAACAATTACTACTTTATTTTTGGATTGGTCAAAAGAACTATCTAAAAAATCTGGAATGAAAGGTAAGCTGATTTTTTGTAAAAGAGGGTGATAATCCTTATGTGTAATAAGGTTATTTTTTAATTTATTTAAATTTTCTGAGTATTCAATCATAGTATGTTTACTTGCTTAATTTTTTTTAAGTTATATATGAAAACTTAGGAGAATAACATTGAAAATAGGTATATTTTGGTTTTATAAAAATCAAGTTCTTGGTATTTCTCATGAGTTTGATATTAATAGCTCAGATTCTTTAGGTATGATTGATAGTGCCTACAACCATGTATCTTATTGGGATGAATTACGAAATAAATTTTCTGAGCTAAGGGAAATTGAATATGACGATGTACCTCGGGGAAGAGTAATATTCGATAAAAATAAAAATAAATTGATCATCTATCTAGATAAGAAATTATTAATTAAAGGTAAGGTATCAAAAATTTGTGATTTTTTTGATGCTGAATATGATGTGAATACAGTATTACGCTTAGATCCGCACTATAGAACTTAATAGAAAACTAAATTTCTGATTAGAAAGATTTTCTAAAATTAACATAATACACCTTATACGTAATGCGTTATAATTGGCACTGTTGCAAATAGAGATTTGAGTCGATGATGTTCCCTTTAAAAAGTACTTAGAGACCGAAAACCCTGTTGATTAGACACACTTCACCCTGAGGCTGACCATAATAAAATGACGATGCTTGTCCTTTACGTAGTGCACGCATGACTTCAATACCTTTAATTGTGGCATAAGCCGTCTTCATAGATTTGAATCCTAATGTGGCCCTGATGATCCGCTTTAGCTTGCCATGATCACATTCAATCACGTTATTTTTATACTTAATCTGCCTGTGCTCAAGGTCTGGTGGACATTTACCTTCCCGTTTTAACCGTGATAAAGCACGTCCATATGTGGGTGCTTTATCCGTGTTGATCACTTGTGGAATTTGCCACTTCTTCACATTATTTAAAATTTTTCCAAGAAAACAATATGCTGATTTGGTATTACGTCTAGAAGAAAGATAAAAATCAATGGTATCGCCACGTTGATCGACTGCACGATACAGATAAGACCATCGTCCATTCACTTTTACATAGGTTTCATCAATATGCCACGAGCTCAGATCTGTAGGATTACGCCAATACCAGCGTAAACGTTTTTCTATTTCAGGAGCATAACGTTGAACCCAACGGTAAATAGTCGTGTGATCAACATTCACACCCCGTTCGGCCAGCATTTCCTGCAGTTCACGATAGCTAATGCCATATTTACAATACCAGCGCACAGCCCAAAGAATGATTTCGCCCTGAAAATGCCGACCATGGAAAGGATTCATATGCTGCACCTTTAGCTAAAACAGTCTTCAGCTTACCATTCGTGGTTATTTGCAACAGTGCCGCTGACGCACACCATCGCCCACCGGGTGGGTCGCTATCTGGAACGGCAAGGCCTGCTGGAACGGGATGTCGAAAACAGCTATCTGGCCTCGGATGCGGTGGATGACGACCCGATGACACCCCTGCTGGGGCACTCGATCACTTACCGTATCGCTGTCGGTTCACAGGCGGGGCGAAAGGTGTTCACTTTGCAAACTCTGCCGACCAGTGGTGATCCGTTCGGTGACGGGATTGGCAAGGTAGCCGGGTCCAGCCTGCACGCCGGCGTGGCGGCCAGGGCCGATGAACGCAAGAAGCTCGAACGGCTGTGCCGGTACATCAGCCGCCCGGCGGTATCCGAGAAGCGGCTGTCGTTAACACGAGGCGGCAACGTGCGCTACCAGCTCAAGACGCCGTACCGGGACGGCACCACGCACGTCATTTTCGAACCATTGGATTTCATTGCAAGGCTGGCCGCCCTGGTACCGAAGCCCAGAGTCAACCTAACCCGCTTCCACGGGGTGTTCGCACCCAACAGTCGGCACCGGGCGTTGGTCACGCCGGCAAAACGGGGCAGGGGCAACAAGGTCAGGGTGGCTGATGAACCGGCAACACCAGCACAACGGCGAGCGTCGATGACATGGGCGCAACGGCTCAAGCGTGTTTTCAATATCGACATCGAGACCTGCAGCGGCTGCGGCGGCGCCATGAAAGTCATCGCCTGCATTGAAGACCCTATAGTGATCAAGCAGATCCTTGATCACCTGAAGCACAAAGCCGAAACCAGCGGGACCAGGGCGTTACCCGAAAGCCGGGCGCCACCGGCTGAGCTGCTCCTGGGTCTGTTTGACTGACGAGCCTGAAGGCCAACGATACCAATCAAAATGCTGCGTTCACAGCGCCGCGGCAGGGATCCGCCGTGCTGGTTGTCGGAAAAGGAGCCGCTAGTGGGAAAGAGGAGGGTAAATTTTCAGCGTTGCTGGCTCCCCGTCAGCCGGATTGGGTTGCATCGCAGGGGTGTCGAAAGAGTCAACTGCGGTCCAAAGCTGTTGGACTTGGGTGAAAAGGGCGTTTATTCTTCCTATACGTTGTCGGCAGCGGGCCAAAAAGGAATACGTCCATGCCCATCGAGGTGAAACCGGCTGTGAGCGCGGGTTCAAGCATATAGCCCGACAGGCGCGTATCCTTGCCGATCACGACACGATGGCGGTGGTCACCGCGACGAAAGACACGGCCAGCCGCCATGCCGACGCGCAAGGCGGTTTCCGCCGTCATCGCGCCTTCGTTGGCTTTGCCACGAATACCGTCTGTGCCGAAATATTTGCGCACCATAAGGTCGATTATCCTGTCGTCGGGTCGCCCTCAAAGGGGACATGCCTGCTGAACCGCGAATATAGAGAAATATCCCGAATGTGCAGTTAACGAATTCTTGCGGTTTCTTTCAGCGCCGCCAATACCGCCAGCCCGTCGCGCAAGGGGCGCGGCTCGTGTGTGCGGATGAAGTCAGCTCCACCTGCGGCGGCGGCAAGCTCTGCAGCGAGTGTCGCGGCCCCGACATCCCCCGGACCACGGCCTGTGAGCGCGCGCAGAAAGGATTTGCGCGAAACAGACAGAAGCACCGGCAAATCGAAGCGCAGCCGCAATTCATCGAACCGCGCCAGCACCGAGAGCGAGGTTTCGGGAGCAGCCCCCAGAAAAAACCCCATGCCGGGATCAAGGACAAGGCGGTTGCGTTTGATACCGGCACCCGTCAGCGCCGCGATGCGCGCGTCAAAGAACGCCGCAATGTGATCCATGATGTCGCCAGCGGGTGCCTCGCGCCGATCTGCCTGCCCGTCTTGCACCGAATGCATAACGACGAGTTTGGCAGATGATTTCGCCAATTGCGGATAGAACGCAGCGTCTGGAAAACCGCGAATATCATTGAGATAGGCCACACCACGCGACAAGGCATAGGCTTGCGTCGCGGGTTGATAACTGTCGAGCGAGACGGGAATGCCATCTGCCTTGAGCGCGTCCAGCACCGGCGCGATACGCGCGATTTCTGTGTCGGACGAAACAGGCGCGGCGTCGGGATTGCTGGATGCCGGACCGAGGTCGATCACATCTGCCCCCTCGGCCATCAGCTTACGCGCCTGCGCAATGGCTGCGTCTGGCGCCAGATACCGGCCTCCATCGGAGAAACTGTCCGAGGTTATGTTGACGATGCCGAAAATGATGAGCGATTTATTCATGGGGGCTTCTATAATAATCTCTGTACACGACAAAAATAGATAACTCATTGAAATAATGTCACAATAATTGTTTTCTAACGACGAATACTATGACACATCTCAATGAGTTATATCTTATCTTAAACAAATCTCTAAAATGGAACAAGTCACATTTAAAGTGCTTTGCGCTCATCATGCTTGTGATTATTTTAAAGCAAACATGTAATCTTTCTTCTGCATCTAAAGCCTTGCCCATCAAGTGTTTACCACAATCATTTTATCGACGTATGCAGCGCTTCTTTGCAGGTCAGTATTTTGATTATCGTCAAATTTCTCAGTTGATTTTCAATATGTTTTCATTCGACCAAGTGCAACTGACTTTAGATAGAACCAATTGGAAATGGGGAAAACGAAATATTAATATCCTGATGCTCGCAATCGTTTATCGTGGAATAGCGGGCACTGTTGCAAATAGAGATTTGAGGGCACTGTTGCAAATAGAGATTTGAGTCGATGAAGTTCCTTTTTAAAAGTGCTTAGAGACCGAAAACCCTGTTGATTAGACACACTTCACCTTGAGGCTGACCATAATAAAATGACGATGCTTGTCCTTTACGTAGTGCACGCATGACTTCAATACCTTTAATTGTGGCATAAGCCGTCTTCATAGATTTGAATCCTAATGTGGCCCTGATGATCCGCTTTAACTTACCATGATCACATTCAATGACATTATTTTTATACTTAATCTGCCTGTGCTCAATATCTACTGGACATTTTCCTTCTCGCTTTAACCGTGATAAAGCATGGCCATAGGTCGCTGCTTTATCTGTATTGATGACCCGTGGAATTTGCCATTTTTTCACCGTATTGAAGATTTTTCCTAAAAAACAATAGGCTGATTTACTGTTCCGTCTAGCGGAAAGGTAAAAGTCAATCGTATGACCACGTTGATCAACTGCACGATACAGGTAAGTCCATCGCCCCTTCACTTTGATATAAGTCTCATCCATATGCCATGAATGTAAATCTGTAGGATTACGCCAATACCAGCGTAAGCGTTTTTCCATTTCTGGAGCATAACGCTGAACCCAACGATAAATTGTGGTGTGGTCAACATTCACACCCCGTTCAGCGAGCATTTCTTGAAGTTCACGATAGCTGATGCCATATTTACAATACCAACGAACAGCCCAAAGAATGATTTCACCTTGAAAGTGCCGACCATGGAAGGGATTCATCTGCTGTATCTCGAAATAAATAAGATATTTAGCTTATCATGTCAGCCTATTTGCAACAGTGCCGAATCGGGCGACGGCCAATTCTACTTGCGGGCGCAACGGCTTTCGTCATTGCGTCTCTGGGAGCAGCTTGGTCTTCAACTGCACCGGCCTTTGTCGCTTTCCGTCTACTTCAAGCAGTGGGCGCGTCGGCCATGCTGGTGGCGACGTTCGCGACGGTTCGCGACGTTTATGCCAACCGTCCTGAGGGTGTCGTCATCTACGGCCTTTTCAGTTCGATGCTGGCGTTCGTGCCTGCGCTCGGCCCTATCGCCGGAGCATTGATCGGCGAGTTCTTGGGATGGCAGGCGATATTCATTACTTTGGCTATACTGGCGATGCTCGCACTCCTAAATGCGGGTTTCAGGTGGCACGAAACCCGCCCTCTGGATCAAGTCAAGACGCGCCGATCTGTCTTGCCGATCTTCGCGAGTCCGGCTTTTTGGGTTTACACTGTCGGCTTTAGCGCCGGTATGGGCACCTTCTTCGTCTTCTTCTCGACGGCTCCCCGTGTGCTCATAGGCCAAGCGGAATATTCCGAGATCGGATTCAGCTTTGCCTTCGCCACTGTCGCGCTTGTAATGATCGTGACAACCCGTTTCGCGAAGTCCTTTGTCGCCAGATGGGGCATCGCAGGATGCGTGGCGCGTGGGATGGCGTTGCTTGTTTGCGGAGCGGTCCTGTTGGGGATCGGCGAACTTTACGGCTCGCCGTCATTCCTCACCTTCATCCTACCGATGTGGGTTGTCGCGGTCGGTATTGTCTTCACGGTGTCCGTTACCGCGAACGGCGCTTTGGCAGAGTTCGACGACATCGCGGGATCAGCGGTCGCGTTCTACTTCTGCGTTCAAAGCCTGATAGTCAGCATTGTCGGGACATTGGCGGTGGCACTTTTAAACGGTGACACAGCGTGGCCCGTGATCTGTTACGCCACGGCGATGGCGGTACTGGTTTCGTTGGGGCTGGTGCTCCTTCGGCTCCGTGGGGCTGCCACCGAGAAGTCGCCAGTCGTCTAACCGACGACTGGTAGCAGGCCCGCTCCGATGCGGCGCACTAACCATCGAAACCTCGTGAATGTCGGTATCCTGTCTGGCAGGATACCGCTCATTTCCCTTGTTCAGTTCATCGCCGTCGCCGAGCATCTGAATTTTCGGCATGCGGCCAAGGCACTTGGTATCAGCCAGTCGAGCGTCAGCGCGCGTGTGAAAGCGCTGGAGGATAACCTTGGTGTCCTGCTATTTGAGCGCCATGCGCGGGGCGTTCGGCTAACAGACGCAGGCAGGCACTTCATGGGGCACTGTTGCAAATAGAGATTTGAGTCGATGATGTTCCCTTTAAAAAGTACTTAGAGACCGAAAACCCTGTTGATTAGACACACTTCACCCTGAGGCTGACCATAATAAAATGACGATGCTTGTCCTTTACGTAGTGCACGCATGACTTCAATACCTTTAATTGTGGCATAAGCCGTCTTCATAGATTTGAATCCTAATGTGGCCCTGATGATCCGCTTTAGCTTGCCATGATCACATTCAATCACGTTATTTTTATACTTAATCTGCCTGTGCTCAAGGTCTGGTGGACATTTACCTTCCCGTTTTAACCGTGATAAAGCACGTCCATATGTGGGTGCTTTATCCGTGTTGATCACTTGTGGAATTTGCCACTTCTTCACATTATTTAAAATTTTTCCAAGAAAACAATAAGCTGAATGGGTATTTCGTCTAGCAGAAAGATAGAAATCAAGAGTATGGCCACGTTGGTCAACTGCACGGTATAGATATGCCCATTTGCCATTCACTTTTACGTAAGTTTCATCCAGATGCCATAAATGTCGATCTGTAGGATTACGCCAATACCAACGTAAACGTTTTTCCATTTCTGGAGCATAACGCTGAACCCAGCGATAAATTGTGGTGTGATCAACATTCACTCCACGTTCGGCCAGCATTTCCTGAAGTTCACGATAGCTGATGCCATATTTACAATACCAACGAACAGCCCAAAGAATGATTTCACCTTGAAAGTGCCGACCGTGGAAGGGATTCATCTGCTGTATCTCGAAATAAATAAGATATTTAGCTTATCATGTCAGCCTATTTGCAACAGTGCCCTCGTGATTACCTTAGAGTGAGAAAATGAAACATTCCAGAAAACTAACTTTACTCAAAATTACAAAAAAAGTCTTAATATCTCCTGCAATTGATTAATTAATAAACATCTTTGTACACGACAAAAAAAGATAACTCATTGAAATAATGGCATAATACTTGTTTTCTGACGACGAATATGATGACACATTTCAATGAGTTACATCTCATCTTAAACAAATATCTAAAGTGGAACAAGTCACATGCAAAATGTTTTACACTGATTATGCTTGCATTAATTGTAAAACAGACATGTAATCTTTCTTCTGCATCTAAAGCCTTACCCATCAAGTGCTTACCATAATCATTTTATCGACGTATACAACGCTTCTTTGCAGATCAGTATTTCAATTATCGTCAAATTTCTCAGTTAATTTTCAATATATTTTCATTCGATAAAGTCCAATTAACTTTGGATAGAACCAACTGGAAATGGGGAAAACGAGACATCAATATCTTGATGTTAGCCATCGTCTATCGTGGAATAGCGATACCTATTGTTTGGACATTGCTCAATAAACGTGGAAATTCAGATACAAAAGAGCGTATTGCTTTGATTCAACGCTTTATCTCCATTTTTGGTAAAGATCATATTGTAAATGTGTTTGCAGACAGAGAATTTATCGGTGAGAAATGGTTTACATGGTTAATTGAAAATGACATTAGCTTCTGTATACGTGTTAAAAAAACTTTATTGTGACCAATCACTTAGCCAAGAATCATAAAATTAGTGATTTATTTCATCATCTTCAAGTTGGTCAAACTGAATGTCGTAAACGACGTATTTGGGTTGGTCGAGTGAAACTGTATATTAGTGCGCTACGATTAGAAGATCGAGAACTTTTACTTGTTGTTTCTCCTATGTTTAATGCTTCTGCTATTCGTGATTATGCATTACGCTGGGAAATCGAAACCTTATTTAGTTGTCTCAAAGGACGTGGATTCAATCTTGAAAATACTCGTTTAACAGACCCTAGACGAGTCAAGAAATTGATAGCAGTGCGAGCGATCGGTTTCTGTTGGTGCTATTTAACAGGTGAATGGCAACATGATCAAAAAAAAAGCGATAAAACGAAAGAAGCATGGACGACTTTCAGTAAGTTTATTTCGCTACGGTTTGGACTATGTTCAAATGGCTATTCTACGTTTGATTGGTTTTGGAAAAAAAGAAAAATTTAAGAAAGTGCTCGCAATTTTAAGGAAGAAAAAGCCTGATAGGACAAGGTCCCTATGAAATTTGTCGTTTACAGAGAAAATTAGCATAATACACGTTATACTAAATTAAAAATGGGAGCCTAAGCTCCCATTTTTATTAATGATTTTTTAAATCTTTTAGCATTGCTTCACGCAGAATTTTATTCATACGTGTTTGATAACCTTTTCCTTGTGCTTTTAACCATGCTAATACATCCGCATCAAGACGAACTGACGTTTGTTGCTTCACTGGACGAAAAAATTGCCCATGACGAATAGCATTACTCCAGTCTGTAATTTCAGGAATATCTGATAGATCTAGCTGATCGTCAGGAACCGTTCCCTTAGCAAGCAAGTGTTCAACTTCAGCATCTTGCTTGTTGCTGAAATTTTCATTCAGCTCTTCGCGTGTATATCTAACCATGCTCATATTGATTGCGCTCCGCTTTGGTTACTTGTCTTGCACTAATGATTCGTATGATTTCACAGTCATCTTCATCAAAGATGGTATGAGCGACTAATAACATCAGTACGCCTTTAACCTTACCAATGGTTTGCCAACGCTCTTCCCCATTGGTATGTCTGTCTTGGATTGAGATCCGTAGAGGATCTTCAAAAACAAGGCTTGCAGTTTCAAAAGAGATATCATGCTTTTTCTGATTCTTTCGATTCTTTGCCTCATCCCATTCGAAATACTGTTCCATAAAAAACATTCAAATTTGTATATACAATAATGTATCACATAATTGTATCGCTCAAGCTGAATAGAGTTTTTTTTGGTCAATTTTATTGGCTGAAAGTGACAATTTCGCTGAATAAAAAGCCGACTTGTTTCAAAATCGGCCTTTTGCTGTTTTTTAGGGTGGTTGAAATTTTTTAACTATATGAAAAACAATAATTTTTTAAAGAACTGTAACTCCAAAATAGAAATGTCCGGTTTCTCCAAAGTAAAAATGTCCGCTTTTAGAATATGCACTTCTGCAATTTCCTTAGCGGACGGTTTGATATGTTGGTGTCTATATCAGATAAAGAACTTAAACGATTGTCGGTCTTGCAGGAAATCTGCGATCAACGCATAACTCAATCCCAGGCTGCCTAGCTACTTCATATTTCAGAACGTCAGATCAGACGCTTACTGCAGAAATACAAAGCTCAAGGTCCATCTGCATTAGCCCATGCCGGTCGTGGCCAAATCAGCAATTCCAAACTTCCTGAAGAACTCAGACTCAAGTGCCTTAATATTGTTTCTGACCAACTCCATGGTTTCGGACCCACTTTAGCGCATGAAAAGCTCACCACCGTACATGGATTCGATCTTTCAGTAGAAACCCTGCGTTCTTGAATGATTGCAGCTGACTTATGGATTCCTCGATCCAAGCGCCTGAAACGCCCGTATCAGCCTCGTTACAACCGGGATTGCTTTGGTGAACTGATCCAAATTGATGGCTCACACCATGACTGGTTTGAAGGACGCGCTGCTAAATGCTGTCTGCTGGTGTTTATCGATGATGCTACAGGAAAATTGCAGCATTTACGCTTCTGTGAGTCAGAATCAACCTTTGACTATATGATTTCAACACGCTTATATGTCGAACAGCACGGTAAGCCTTTAGCATTTTACAGCGACAAACATTCAGTCTTTAGAGTGAATCAAAGCAGCAAGAAAGACACTAAGATTACCCAGTTTGGACGTGTACTCAGCACCCTGAAATCGATATCATCTTCGCTAATTCACCGCAGGCCAAAGGCCGTGTGGAACGTGCTAACAGAACCCTTCAGGATCGTCTGATCAAGGAGATGCACCTGAAATGTATCTGTTCGATTGAGCAAGCTAATGCCTGGCTACCCTGCTTCATTGAGCAGTTCAATCAGAAGTTCGCCAAGCTGGCTTTTAATCCTAAGAATCCACATCGGCCTATCACTGAAACAGCCGAAGAATTAGATGATATTTTTACTTGGCGTGAACCCCGCAGAGTCACGAATAGCCTGACGATTACTTATGATAAATGCGTATATCTCCTGGAAAACACCGAAGAAAATCAAAAGCGTTGAATCAAAGCAATACGCTCTTTTGTATCTGAATTTCCACGTTTATTGAGCAATGTCCAAACAATAGGTATCGCTATTCCACGATAGACGATGGCTAACATCAAGATATTGATGTCTCGTTTTCCCCATTTCCAGTTGGTTCTATCCAAAGTTAATTGGACTTTATCGAATGAAAATATATTGAAAATTGGTGGTGTTTCAAAAAGTATGCTGACATTAAATGAAGCCATTATTGATGTAAAAAAGGTTAAGTCGAAAGCTTTAAAATGGTTTTCAATCTTTTTTGAAAAATTACGATTCCTTCTAAAACCGCGCCTAATTCGATGCCTTATTTTGCAATTATTACCTTCAATGCCTACAGTAAAAAATTTACCAATACTTTGCTTGCAGTTTTTAAAAGCAGTTATGAAACTGTCCCAATGATCACTTGCAATTCGGGTGTAGTGAATACCTAATTGTTTAAGCTTTGTCTTCAATCGTTGAACTGTAGCTAAGTCTCTTTTACCCCAAACATAAGCAACAATCTCACCTGTTTCTCGATGGAAGGCGTAAATAAGCCATTGTTTATTATTCTTATTTCCCACAAAAGTCCAAAACTCATCAACTTCAAGAGACTCATAATGACTTTGTTTAGGCTGAATTTGGTAGGTCGATTCGGTTAAAGTACGTAAAACTTTACCGATACTGATTCGCTCAACTTCAGCGATATCTCGTATACCACTACCTCTGACCATCAACTGTAATATTTTTCGAGTAATGCCTGAATTACATCCTAGATAGCTCAGAGCATGGTCGCCAATAAACTGACGTTTACAGTCTTTACACTGATAGTTTTGTTTCCCATCTACTTTGATGCCATTTTTCTTTATACTGTCACTGAGGCAGGTTGGACATTTGATTTCTAGAGTTATTCGCATTTCTCTATTTTATTAAAATTCAACCTGCTTTGTTTCAGCATACTTTTTGAAACACCACCTGAAAATTAACTGAGAAATTTGACGATAATCGAAATACTGATCTGCAAAGAAACGTTGTACACGTCGATAAAATGATTGTGGTAAGCACGTGATGGGTAAGGCTTTAGATGCAGAAGAAAGGTTACATGTCTGTTTTACAATTAATGCCAGCATAATCAGTGTAAAACATTTTAGATGTGACTTGTTCCACTTTAGATATTTGTTTAAGATGAGATGTAACTCATTGAAATGAGTCATCATATTCGTCGTCAGAAAACAAGTATTATGCCATTATTTCAATGAGTTATCTTTTTTTGTCATGTACAAAGATAAATTTACTCAATTAAAAAAATAGTGTAGCAAGTTGCTACACTATTTTTTACTTTATTTCTCTAACATTCGTTTTAGGAAAGTTTCTAATTCTTGTAAATTTTGATCATCAAATTGTCCGATTTTTAAAGATACCTTTAATGTATTATGGTCAAATTTGATATTACCAGCAACTTTCCCACCATATTCAATTTTATGTACAATTGAGGTTTGAATAACTTCTTTGGTTTCTCTTGACTTAAAGATTTTTTCAGCTAGTGATGCCAATTTTGTCTGTTCAACTTCTTTGTTAAGCAATTTTGACCATGCTTCGAATAATGCTGCTTTAGCATATTCATGGTTTTCTTCATGATCTGATAGAAACTTTTTCACTGCTGTAGCAGCGGTCCTTGCTAATAATGACGGTTGTTTTTCCAAATCTTCAATCAACTCTCCAGGTAATTTTTCAAAAGATAAATATTTATACATATCTTCACGATTCATACCTAATGACTTTGCTAACTTCTGCTTATTTTTTTTTAATTCTTCATCCAAAGAAGTTAATCCAACATATATTTCATAATCTGTCAGATCTTCTCGCTTTAAATTTTCAGCTAATGTTAATAAAGCAACTTCTTCATCTGATGCATCAATAATGATTACTTCAATGGTGTTCTTATTGAGAAATTGGTGGGCTTTCAATCGTCTTTCACCAGCAATCAACTCATATTTATCATTTATTCTACGAACTGCAATTGGTTGTAATAGTCCAATTTCCTCAATTGATGCTGCTAAATCTTCAATATCTTGTTGATTAAAGAGTTTTCGAGGCTGGTTAGGGCTAGCCTGAATATCTGTAATTTGTACATTACGTCTTAGCTCTTTGACATCGTTAATATGCTCTTTTTGGGCATGTTGATGCTTTTGAGTATTTTGCTGAAGACGTTTAGCCAATAGCTCTTTATTACTTACCATAGTATTTCCAGAATTATATTATCCGACACGCCGAACAATTTCTTGTGCTAAAGTTTCAAAAGCTTTTCGAACTTTTGAGTTTTTATCAACAGATAATAAAGGTTGTTGCAAAATTGCAGCTTGATTAACCTTAGTGCTCATTGGAATTGTGGTATGCAATAATTCTCCAACTTGATTAAATGCTTCATCTTTTATTAATTTACATACATTCTGACGCTCATCATGTTTAATTAATAAAGCACCTAAGAGTTCTAATTCAGGGTTAACTCTTCTAATTTTACTTAAATGATTAATTAAATCAGTAACCCCATAGAGACCGTATTGTGAACCAGATTCAATTGGAACAATAACATGTGTCGAAGCGGCTAAAGCATTGCTGGTTAGTAATTTTAAGCTCGGAGGACAATCAATAAGAATGTAGTCATATAATCCTTCTAGAATTTCCAATTTATTTGAAAGTTCCTCGGATGGTCTTGGTGCATCATCTTTCAATTGATCTTCAGTTTTACCAAGAGTTAATGAGCCATATATTAAGGAAACATTTTTAAATTTTGTTTCTTCTTCTAATGCTTCCGATAATAGACTTATATCACCAATAAGTAATTCAGCTGATGTAGTTTCAACTTCGCTAGGGTGTCTTAATCCTATATGTAAACTTGCATTTGCTTGTGGATCTAGATCAATTACTAAGACTTTATTTCCTAATTCGGCAAGTTCTGAAGCGAGATGTACTACAGTAGTTGTTTTCCCGCAACCACCTTTATGATTAGCTACAGCAATGATTTTAGTTGACATATTTGTCTTAAGGAATTTACTTTGATTTCATTTAATATAAAGATATTTGTAGCAACTTGCTACAGTTCCTTTGTCATATTTTTATCTTTTAAATTCAGAAGATGTAGCAAAAACATTTCTTAACTTTTTTTAAAAATATAGCTAGCTAATTTTAATTAGTATTAATTAATATTAATTAGTTAATTATAATTAGACAGATTTTATTTGTTTAAAAACAAATATATAGAGTTTTTAAAGTGGAAGGCGTGTCACTAATAAGTGGAAAGCCTGTCATTGATAAGTGGAAGGCCTGTCACTGATAAGTGGAAGGTTTGTCACTAATAAGTGGAAGGTCTGTCACCGATAAGTGGAAGGTTTGTCACTATGGTGGAAGACTTGTCATTGTTATTTATTTTAACGTGGATTTTTTAGTTTAAAATAATATAATTCAATTACTTATAATGTTGATAAGTTTGTTTTTCTTAAAATAAAGGTGGAAGACTTGTCATTAGATGTTTTTTATTCTGTGGATAAACTATTTGTATAAAATTTAATTGATAACATGATGTTTGATAGTCAAGAATACCGGAATGGTGGAATGTTTGTCACTTTAATAGTGGAATATGTGTTTATTAATTCCACTTTAGTGGTGTTGTAGGCTATTTCTACTTTCAAATTGATTGCTTTAGCGGCACGGATGAATAATCAAAGGTGGAAGAATTGTCACTTAAAAGTGTTTAATTTCATATTTATTCCACCATAAGGCTGAATAGTATCAAAATTGCACTTTAATAGTGACACTTCTTCCACTCTTAAGGTGTTTGATGGGCATAAACTGAGTTAATTTAATGTAAGCAAGAGAAAATAGTGAGCAGTTTGCATCTTCTTCCACTTTTGTGTATAACATGTAGAAAATATTTTAATCTTTCCACTTATGAGCAATCACAACGAACCAGAAGAATTAGAACATCTACCTTATTGTATTGGTAATATTCGACATAATGGAGTAGTCAGCACTAGTAACCGTCTGATTAGACCAATTGAATTATCATCTAATGAGTATAAAGCTCTACTTTATGCAATGGCTGTTGCGAATTATGGTGAGAAGAATAATCAAGATCGTGAAATTACAGAGCAAACTTATATTTATTTGCATAAAGATGATTTAGGCGAACTATTAGGATTAGATAAAAAGAATTCCATTAATGTTGCTATTGATCGTATTTATAAAGAATTATCATCACGAGTAGCTCATTTTGTAATTGAAGAGCCCGTGGATGATAATAAGCGTAAAGTTAAAAAAGTACACTCAGTAGTACCAATTATTCGTGAACTCCGTTGGGAAGATGATGCTAAAAATGCTTTGCAGATACGTTTCACCAGTGAAGTACTTCCATATTTTACTCGTTTAGCAAATGGAAATTTTACGACCTATCAATTGAAAGATTTATTTGCTTTGGACTCTGTAACTAGTATGAGTTTGTATTCATACTTTATCAAAAATGAATTTAAGTATGCTAATCAAGATTCTTATGAGGTTGAACTTTCACTTGAGAATATCAAAGCACTAATTGATATTGGGGAGAAAAAATACGATCGTTGGGTTGATTTTAGACGATACGTTTTAGACAAAATTATTGAAGAAATTAATGAAAGGACTAGTCTTCAATTAGAGTACGATACCATCAAGAAAGGTCGACCTATTGTTGGAGTTCGATTTAAAATTCTTAATAGGCATGCCACTGAAGCTGTTGTATCTAATGCTAATGATAAGACTCAAATCTATTTAGATGTCAATTTTGATGATAATGCGCTTGTTAAAGAATTAGGTGCGAAGTTCGATATGACCGTAAGGTCTTGGTACATCTATGCAAACGACCCAAATTATAAACAGTTTAGTAAGTGGTTTAAGACAGAAGGGTGCTTAACTGAATCTCAAGCAAATGTGATAGTGAATGATATTATGTTCCAAATGGATTTTGCTGTCGCTGGCAGTTCAATGAGTGAATTTAAGAAAGAAATGAAATATAAATTAAAAAATAATCCAAATTTTGTAAAAGAAAATAGAAAACGATTGAATGAAATATTTGGAAAAGACGTTATATGACTGTGTAGCAACTTGCTACACTTTTTACTAGTAAATATTGATGACCTATAAGTTAGATTTTTTAGAAGAAGCATTAGCAGAATGGAACAAGCTGAATCCAAGTATTAAGCAGCCATTGAAGAGGAAGTTGATCAAGGTTTTGGAGAATCCTCGCATTCCCAAAAAAGGTGAGTTTCAGCAACATACTCATCTTATTTAGTAACGACAGCAAGTTTCCTGTCCAAGCTGAACCAAGTAAGAGTAAAGGTGGAGGCAATCCAAGTATCTCTGATCAATACAAAACCAATCTTTCAAGATTCAAGTACTACGATAAGTTCGGTATCTCAAAGATATACGACAAGTAATGTCATCTACATGCTTACGCATGCACAGATAATTGGTTACTATTCCCTTACTAAAACTAGATAAGCTATTCATTGCAGGTTGATTTTATGGCTCGTGCTCCAAAGCAAACCAAACAAGAACCCTTAGAAGTCGTTCTGTGGAAAACAGCAGACAAACTTCGTAAGAACATTGACGCTGCAGAGTACAAGCATGTTGTTCTTGGTTTGATCTTCCTCAAATACATCAGCGACACATTCGAAGCTCACTACAACTTACTCGTAGAAGGTGAGGGAGAGTTTGCCGGAGCTGACCCAGAAGACCGTGATGAATACACTGCATACAACGTTTTTTTTGTTCCAGAGAATGCACGTTGGTCATTCCTGTTAAACCAAGCAAAACAACCTAACATTGGCAAGTTAGTCGATGAAGCAATGGAAGCTATTGAGAATGACAACCCTCAGCTCAAAGGCGTACTTCCTAAGGTCTATGCACGTCAGAATCTCGATCCTACGAGCTTAGGAGAGCTGATTGACCTGATTGGTAACATTGCACTAGGCGATGCGAAATCTCGCTCTGCCGACGTGCTAGGGCATGTATTCGAGTACTTCCTTGGTGAGTTCGCTTTAGCTGAAGGCAAGCAAGGCGGGCAGTTCTACACGCCTAAATCCATTGTGAGCCTATTGGTTGAAATGTTGGAGCCATACAAAGGACGTGTATTCGATCCTTGCTGTGGTTCAGGGGGTATGTTTGTTCAGTCTGAGAAGTTTGTAGAGTCTCATCAAGGCTTAGTCGATGACATCTCGATCTATGGACAAGAGAGTAACCAAACCACTTGGCGACTCGCTAAGATGAACTTAGCCATTCGTGGCATCAACTCAGAGCATGTGAAGTGGAACTCTGAGGGTTCATTCCTCAACGATGCACACAAAGACCTAAAAGCGGATTACATCATTGCTAATCCACCATTCAACGTCTCTGACTGGAGTGGTGACTTACTTAAAGAAGATGCTCGTTGGTCATTGGGTGTACCACCTGCAGGTAATGCCAACTTCGCATGGATGCAACACTTCTTGTATCACATGAGTCCTAAAGGTCAGGCAGGTGTAGTCCTTGCGAAAGGTGCTTTAACCTCTAAAACCAGTGGTGAAGGTGAGATTCGTAAAGCCTTGGTTTCAGAAGCCAATGTCATTGACTGTATTGTGAACCTACCTGCAAAGCTGTTTCTGAATACCCAGATTCCTGCTGCTCTATGGTTTATGCGTCGTGACCGTGTTGGTTCAACCAAGTACAAAGACCGTAGCAATGAGATTCTGTTCATTGATGCTCGTAACTTAGGTCATCTGATTAACCGCAGAACCAAGGTGTTGTCGGATGAAGACATCAAGTTGATTACTGACACTTACCACAATTGGCGTAACAAAGACGGTGAGTACGAAGACGTTGCAGGCTTCTGTGCATCTGTACCGCTTGAGAAAGTGGCAGAGCTTGATTATGTACTCACCCCAGGTCGTTATGTTGGTTTAGCTGATGACGAAGATGAATTTGACTTTAAGGAACGCTTCACTAGCCTTAAGGCAGAGTTTGAAGCACAGCTTGTAGAGGAAGCGAAGTTGAACCAAGCTATTGCTGAGAACTTGGCAAAGGTGATTGTATGAGCGATTGGAAACAATGTTTGTTGGGCTCGATTGCAGAAGTGCAAACAGGTCCTTTTGGTAGCCAACTTAAGAATGAGCAATACATTACAGGAGGTACACCTGTAATTACTGTTGAGCACATTAATGCTTTTCGGATACAAAACATTGATTATCCTTCAGTTACTGAGGATGATAGACAACGCTTAGCAAGGTATTCTCTAAATGCAGGTGACATCGTCTTTACACGTGTGGGATCAGTTGATCTGAGTGCATATGTAAAACCCGAGAATCAAGGTTGGCTCTTCTCTTCTCGAATGCTGAGAGTACGCGTATCTACAGTAGAGGTTGACTCTCTTTTCTTGAGCTATTTTTTTAGGCAAGAAAAATTTAGAGAATACATTTTGAATATTGCTGTTGGTGCAACAATGCCATCTATCAATACGCAAATTCTTAAAGATATCCCTATTTCATATCCACCTCTCCCTGAACAAAAAGCCATAGCCTCAGTCCTTTCATCATTGGATGATAAGATTGACTTATTACATCGTCAGAACAAAACCTTGGAAGCCATGGCTGAAACACTGTTTCGTCAGTGGTTTATTGAGGAAGCGAAAGAGGATTGGGAAGTAACTCCTTTAAGTCGTATTTTTGACTTTTTAGAGGGTCCAGGGATTAGAAATTGGCAATATGTAGAGAATGGAGTGAACTTCATTAACATTCGTCTGATCGATGTGGGAGAGGTGAACGTAAATAGTGCTAATAAGATTTCTGAGGAAGAAGCATTCGGAAAGTATAAGCACTTCATGCTTGAAGAAGGTGATTTAATAGTCTCAACATCTGGAACCCTAGGAAAGAGTGCGATCATTAGAAAGTATCACCTACCTCTATGTCTCAATACTAGCGTCATACGTTTTCGCCCTAAGCAAGATATATACAGAGAATTTATGTACTCTTACTTAAAGTCAAGAGTTTTTCTTGAAGAGCTTGAGACCACTGCTAGTGGAAGTGTACAACTTAATTTTGGACCTACACATCTTAAGAAGATTGATATTAGATTACCTCCAACAGAGCTTATAATGTCTTATCACACAATAACTTCGGAAGTGTTCAATAAGATCAACTCAAATTTCGAACAAATCCAAACATTAGAAAAACTCCGCGACACCCTGCTTCCCAAACTGATGAGTGGTGAAGTACGCGTGCAATTTAAACAAGAATCAGCAGCTTAATTTTTGAGGTGAAGCCTATTGTGGCTTCACCTTTTTTACATCCAGGGGTAAACATGAACAAGAAGCTAATAGGGGCTTTAATTGCAATCGTAGTCGTGATCTGTGGCTATTTGTATGCTTCGCCATATCTCGCCATCAATAACATTAAGAAAGCAGCAGAAGCAGGTGATACTGAAAAGCTATCAACCTACATTGATTATCCAAGCGTTCGAGAAAGCTTTAAATCTCAGGTGAAAGCCAGTGTTATGAAGGACATGGCGAATAGCAATAGTGATGGTTGGGAAGCATTAGGTGAAATGTTGGCTGTTGCTATGGTGGATAAAGTCGTTGATGCCATGGTGACACCTGAGGGTGTAACACTCATGCTTCAAGGTAAGGATATTCGTGATGCAATTAAGCAAGATTTGGCAACTGAAGATGTCAAGCAAGAACAGAATGTAAAGTTTGAGTCGAGTACTCGATATTTAACTATTAATGATTTTGAGTTAACGCTTAAGCGATTGGATACAGACAAGAAGCTGAAAGTCATTATGCATCGTAATGGCTTAAGTTGGAAGGTAACCAAATTAGCTTTAGACCTAGATCAGAATTCAGTCGCTTTGGATCAAGAATCTAATCTTCAAGATACATCAAGCGAACAAGTACTTGAGGCAAAAGTACAAGATCGACCAACAATATCTCAAACGGTCTTTAATCACTCTGGTGCTCAAGTCGGTAAAGTCATGGAATTTTGCTATCGTGATCCATGTTCTGTTGCACAGGTCAAAGGATTTGAAATATTAAGCCAAACTCCAAATGACGTAGATATCGAATTGACCTTGTTGGGTGGAAGCAAAGGGTGGGAGGATGAGTCTACTGAGTGGAATGATGCTACTCATACAATCCAAATTACTTGCTCTATTGAGAAGCCGACAGTTCGTATGGAAGGACAAGTGACAGTAGTTCCATTGAACAAAGATCTAGGTGTACCAGGCGTTTTGATGTCGGATGCTGAAATTTATGCTCATGCGTGTCATGGCGATTTCAATGGAACACTAGAAGAAATGACAACGAATTACGGCTACAACGTACATACTGAATAAAGAAGAAGTGAGCAAGGGGGGGAGGATAGTGACTAAGATGACTGAATCAGACATTGAGCTGATGGCGATAGAGCAACTAGAGGGAATGGGTTATACCTATGTGTATGGACCAGAAATTGAATCCAAAGGAAATAACCCTCTACGAAGCTATAAGCAGGTCATCCTAGAAGCCAAGGTACTTGAAGCATTACAACGTCTGAATCCTCATTTGAGCGAAGACAAATGCATTGAAGCACTGAAGCAAGTCACCAATCTGCACTCCCCGGATATGCTCAGCAACAACCAGGCATTCCACCGCTTACTTACTGAAGGCATCAACATTGAAGTGAGCAAGGATGGTAACACCCAAGGTGAATATGCTTGGCTTGTTGACTTCAATAATCCAAGCAATAACCAATTCCTTGTCGTAAACCAAGTCACCATCAAAGAAGATCGTTGGACAAGACGACCTGACATTATCATCTATGTGAATGGCTTACCTTTAGTGGTCATTGAGCTTAAAAATGCCACAGACGAGAATGCCACTATAGAAGGCGCATATAAGCAGATACAGACCTACCAAAGCCAAATCCCTAGTCTGTTTACCTACAATGCCTTCAACGTCATCTCTGATGGTTTAGAGGCGAAAGCAGGCACTGTATCAGCAGACCTGAGTCGTTACATGGCATGGAAGACCAGTAATGGTCAAACCAAAGCCAAAAGTACTCAAGCACAGCTTGAAGTCTTGCTACATGGTTTGCTCAATCCAGTCACATTACTCGACATGATCAGACACTTCATTGTATTTGAATCCAGCAAACAAGAAGATGCCAATGGTTTGATCACCATCAAAACTATTAAGAAGATGGCTGCTTACCACCAGTACTATGCAGTGAATGCAGCAGTCCTCTCTACTATTCGTGCATCTGCAGTAAACTCGGACTCGAAGTCTGCAGAAGTCGCAATGCAGCAGCAAGGCAGAAGCAAACTGGAACTGGTTCAACAGCAGGCAGTAGGTGACAAAAAGGCAGGTGTAGTATGGCATACCCAAGGTTCGGGTAAATCTCTGTCTATGGTCTTCTACACAGGCAAGATTGTCTTGGCTTTGGATAACCCAACAGTGGTCGTGATCACAGACCGGAACGATCTGGATGACCAACTGTTTGGAACCTTTGCTGCATCCAGCCAATTACTGCGCCAGACACCAAAGCAAGCAGAGAATCGAGAAGAACTCAAAGAGCTACTCAAGGTTGGTTCAGGTGGGGTGATCTTCACCACTATCCAGAAGTTCCAACCTGATGATGGTGGCAGTGTCTATGAGCAACTCTCAGACCGAACCAATATTGTCGTAATAGCAGACGAAGCACATCGTTCGCAGTATGGCTTCAATGCAAAAGAGGTCGATGTCAAAGATGATGATGGTAAGGTGGTAGGTAAACGTACAGTCTATGGTTTTGCCAAGTACATGCGTGATGCTTTACCGAATGCCACTTATCTTGGCTTCACTGGTACACCAATTGAGAAAACGGATGTCAACACACCTGCAGTGTTTGGTAACTATGTCGACATCTATGACATCTCGCAAGCTGTTGAAGATGGTGCAACGGTTCGGATCTTCTATGAAAGCCGACTTGCTAAGATTGCCATCAGTGAGGAAGGCAAAGAGCTGATTGAAGACTTCGACGAACAGTTCAGTGAAGACGACTTAAACCAAACACAAAAAGAGCGTGCGAAGTGGGCAAGGGTCGAAGGACTGATCGGCAGTAAAGAGCGTATCAAGGCGATTGCCAAAGACATCGTAGAACACTTTGAACAACGTCTGAAAGCTAATGCAAACCAAGGTAAAGGCATGATCGTCAGCATGTCCCGCAGGATTGCTGTCGACCTCTACAACGAAATTGTAGCGATCAAACCAGAATGGCATAGCGATGATCTAAACGATGGTGTGATCAAGGTGGTGATGACCTCATCTGCTTCTGATGGTAAGGAGATTGCTAAACACCATACGACCAAGCAACAACGCCAAATCCTGGCCAATCGTATGAAGGACAATGATGACAAGCTGAAACTGGTGATTGTTCGTGATATGTGGCTGACTGGCTTCGATGCACCGAGTATGCACACGCTATACATCGACAAGCCAATGAAAGGCCATAACCTCATGCAAGCGATTGCACGAGTGAACCGAGTCTACAAAGACAAGATTGGTGGCTTAGTTGTCGATTACCTTGGTATCGCATCTGACCTGAAAGAAGCACTTTCATTTTACTCTGAAGCAGGTGGTAAGGGTGATCCTGCACTGGTTCAAGACGAAGCTGCAACCATTCTACAAGAGAAGCTCGAAGTGATTGATGGCATCATGCATGGCTTCAATTACCAAGAATACTTCACAGCCAATACTTCTCGTAAGCTCAATATTATCCTTGAAGCAGAAGAACACATCTTAGGTGTAGACCAAGGAGAAGGTAAGACTCGCTTCCTGACAGCAGTTGCAGCGATGTCACAGGCGTTTGCTTTAGCGGTGCCTCATCCTCATGCGATGGAAGCAGCACCAGTGGTTGCCTTCTTCCAAGCAGTGAAAGCGCGACTTGCGAAGTTCAGTGATGGCTCAGGCAACGTCTCAGGCATGAGTAATGCTGAGCTTGAAGCCAAAGTGAAGCAAACCATTGACCAAGCACTTGTTACTGAACAAGTGGTCGACATCTTCGATGCAGCAGGAATCCAGAAGCCAGACATCTCAATTCTCTCAGATGAGTTTTTGCAGGAGATGAAAGGCTATCAGCATAAGAACATTGCACTTGAAACATTGAAGAAGCTCCTTGGTGATGAGATCAAGGTAAGAGAACAGCGCAGTGTCACCCAAGGTAAAAAGCTCATGGATATGCTGAGTTCTGCAATCAAGGGCTATCAGAACAAGGTACTGACTGCAGCCGAAGTGATTGATGAACTCATCAAGTTGGCTAAAGCCATCCAAGAATCAGACAAGCTGGCAGAAGAACTCAACCTGACTGAATACGAATATGCGTTCTACTCAGCAGTCGCAGACAATGACAGTGCTAGAGAGTTGATGCAAAAGGATATTCTTAGAGAGCTTGCAGTTGTCCTCACAGACTCGATTCGTAAGAATGTAACCTTGGATTGGACTGTTAAGGAATCTGCGAGAGCGAAACTCAGAGTCATCGTGAAACGCTTGCTGAAGAAGTACGGTTATCCACCTGATATGGCTTTACTGGCGACAGAGACTGTCTTGGAACAAGCAGAGCAATTGGCTGAAGAATTAGGAACGGCAGCTTAGTTGTCACCACTAAATTACAACTAAAACACAACAAGGGGGCAGTTTTAAATGTCATTAGAGGGTCATTTTTACACTGCCGCTAACAAGCTTTTAGATCAGGATAAACTGGTTGAAAATTTCATATCTGGAGCAGATAAAAGAGTTAAGAATCTAGAAGTTTCACAAAAGAAATTCGTTCGTTGTCCCTTTTCTTTAAACCAAGAATTAATAACACTAAATATAAAAAAAATGGAAGAATAATTTACTAAGTTATTGTTTTTAAGTTGATCCTTGTTTTATATGGGGGTGATAATAACTTCTGATTACTAGTTTTTACCTTAAATATACCGATTGAAAGATTCATTTAAAGGCTATGAATACATGAGTTTTACAGTTTGGCTAGGTCAGCATGAGTACTTTTCACAAGATTTAAGATCGACCATGAACGTGATTAAGTTATAGGGGATTGATGAAATAGTTTTTATGAATTTCTGGCTTTCTGGGCTGATTTTATCAAATTCATGTCTATGCAAAATTGCGACATATTTCTCGTGCTGGTAGTTATCCAGAGTTTGGTCTGCATCTATCCATAGTGCAGACCTTTTTTTGGTGACAGTTTTTTCTTAGTGATTTTCGATCTGGATGTAGTGATTTCACGTTTGCAGAATATATCTTGGCGGTGATCCATCTAATATTCGTGATTATAAAGAGAGCTAATTCACAGGTTCTACAGATTATGTAGCGACTAACTATATCAAAGTCTATTTGCAGTTGATGGTTGGCGCTTAGTTTATATTTACGCTTAGGTTTCAGTTAAAAAATCAATATTCTGTTGAATCCGTGATTGAATCATCTGTAGGGTAGATTCTCGAATTTGATGGGGATACAGGCGCTGCGCAATTTGACTAAATTGAAGTGCAATTTCACGCATGGTCAAGATGATCTCATCGACTTCTAGAGTAGTCAGATTAGCTTCTGAAGTACCGAGTTTATGTATGTCATTTCGGGAAATATTGAGCGCTTCTCCCATAATGTCCATTTGATGATAACCACCTGGACCCTCGCAGAAGGTCACATCATAGGCTGGAGCCAATTTCCATTGACCATTTTTCTCCATGAGAAATGAAAAGTTCTTAGTATGGTCATCCCGATTATTGAAAAGCACATTAAACACAGCACGTTTAAAAGCATGCAATCTTTCTCGTACATCTTGCGTACACATCAAGGTTGCCCGGAGAAAATTGCGATAGTCTAGGCTACCTGGAACTTTATAGTCTGCTCCTGTATATGCAGCCAAACTCTGCATTGGAATCCGCATACCATTTTGACGATCGAATCGTTTAGAAGCAAAAGCCGTTAAACCATTGGGCAAATTAAAGAAATGGGTATCTGGAGTCTCAATTGCACAAAGTCGCAAACATTCTGCATAGACGGCTTCAATGGCGCAGACTTCAGGATGCTCTTGCTGAGCAGGGAACTTAATCAGCCAGGCTTCATGTTGATCAGAATCTTGAGTCGAAAACTCTAAATTGACAGGATCTCGGTAAACCAACGCTTTTGGTCTGGCACCTTGAGGGGAGCCACCCATGACCAATAAATGCTGTAGAAATTCACCACCTTCACCTTTGAGTACTTCTTGAACTTCCTGGGCCAGTTGTTGTAAAGGGATATTTTCTGAGGTTTGCATGTCAGCAACACAAGGTTCAAAGGAGAGGGCACCCATTGCGTGACTACTAATATAGGTCAGACGCTCCAATAACACTAAATATAAAAAAATTGGAAGAATAATTTATTAAATTATTGTTTTTATGTGGTTATTGGTGATGTTATGAATAATAATAACTTTTTTCTTGATGAATTTTACCTAAAAAAATTGATCAGATAATTTTCTTTAAATGTCATGCATACATAAATTTGACAGTTTGAAGGGATCGGTATGTGCATTTTTCACAAGGTTAAAGATCGACCATAAATGTGATAAACGGCAGAGGATCATTGAAAAATGAATGGATTTAAACACTACATGTATGCACGAAAAAAAGTATCGCTGCGGTTCTGCTGACAGGCTGTATTGAGCATTGAATGCAAATGATGTAGTAATTGTCTACAGGCTATAGGACCAGCATGAAGAAGAATGAAATGTAGTTGCCAATTTATAACCTTGGTTGAAAAGCATAGCATTGTTATTCGGAGAAGTGAGGTAAGCCATCCTTCTCTTATTCATTTAAAATGATTCTTACTCAACTGATCTCGACTCATGGGCTGGTTCCAATTAGACGGATAATAACTTCCATCCCCTATCTTTTTCTTACCACATTTCTTGCATTTAATCCCTTCTTTGGAGATTTGATTCAGCATCACTGTTGTCGGTTGAATCAAATCAATGACATAGTTCGTTGGTTCAGGAAAAGCAGAAGAGGCTGCTTTATTGCAAAAGAGAACATTCGGATCAAATGGATTGGATTGCACAAAAGCCATGATACAGCCACAGAGTAATTCACCTGCATGTAATCTGTAACATCCATTCAGGTCATCAGACGAAGATTAATCTGAAATTTAAGCACTAAACGCCATAAATCTATGTATGGGCAGACTTTTTTGAGACATATGTTGATAAACATGCGGCAAGTTACATTGCTTAAAAGTCTATCTAAGTTAACGATCTATTCAATTCTGGATAAGTAATCTGAATATTACGATCCTAAATTACCCGAAGAGTATTAAGATTTCTAAGAATCGTGATTGTTGGTTTATTTGGGAAATTAATCAGTGGATTGAAGCAAAGATGATGGCTCATTAAGGATTGTGGGCTTCGACTACTTAAATTTTAGGTATTTTGAATAAAGCATATTTCAAAAATCTTAATTAATGGATTTAAATTACCATAAAAACCTTCAATATTGGCTTGAATCCATTGTTGTTGAGAGTCAATGCGAGACCAATCAATACCATAACCACAATGAGCAATCAGATGCTCAAAGAAAATCCGTTGTGTACGTCCATTACCTTCACGGAATGGGTGTATGACATTAAGCTCACAATACAAGTCGGCAAGTTGAGGAATCAGTTGTTGTGGTGCTAAGCCTTGAAAGTATTTTTTTTCTTGAAGCGTTTTGAGTAGTTTATTGGTTTCAATTTCAATACGGGAAAAATTACAAAAACGGGTGTCACCTTTGGAAATATCGATTTGTCTTAACTTTCCTGCCCAGTCGTATAAGTCGCCAAAGAGCTGCGCATGAATTGATTTTAAGTATTGTAAGTCGTAAGGTGGTTCAGCATATTCAATTAAGTTACTTGCCAATCCAGACAGTTCTAGTTCAGCTTGTTCTAAAATTTGTTCATCATGAATATTGAGTTTGTTCTTTAGGATATTTGTGCCAGGGTAACAATACAGGCTGTCACCCATTTCCCCATATTTATCCATACATGCACCTGACTAAGTTTCGGGTTGCGAATACTTCTTATATTTTTGCAAGATTTCAGCTTTACTTTGTTGAGTTGTTTGAGCTGTCGTTGTAATGCCTTCAAGCTTTAGGCTGGCTTGATAGTTTTGCGCACGTGTCGCTTGAATATATTTTTTTTTCTGTTCAGTGGTTCTGAGCATTTCGAAACTCCATTGATGCTACACGTGAAGTAAGTATAGCAGAGAATCTTTTTGATCAATGCTGCATACACAGCATTTCAAAATGTAATACAACGGTATTGTTTCATGTAATAACAGAAAACTAAAAAAAAGTGGAAGAATTTTTAAAATTTAGACCACCCATGATAAGTAAACCATATGTATTTGTTGATAATTGTAATTTTGAGAAAATTTAGTTGATAAATTAAATGAATTTTAATATACAAAGATATGCTCATTTTTTATATCGATAAAAATGTTAAAATTTGACTATTTAGTAAAAAATATAGAGATATTTATGGGGCAATTTATCATGCCCTTTTGCTTTGATCGGCCAGATATTCAGATTGAGATGGTGAAAATCAATTCAGAATTATTGAAAATCAAAAAGATTAAACAGAGTCAGAAAGTCGTAGTACAAGCAAAGTTCAAAGTAATCTACGTCAAAATTTGGCAAAAAATTTTGCTATTGATGCAAACGGAGCGAGGATTACGTGTGCATTCTAATTATGTTGCAATCATACAGTTGATACAAAATCTGGATTATTTTATCGAAAAATCACAGCAACATTCATGCTTTGAGAGAAAAGCCCAAAAAGAGTTAGATGCAAAATTTTTTGCTCGATTTTTTAAGCTGACAAAAAATTCAATAAAAGATCAACTCATACCAAATTGTGCGGATTTAAATGAATTTTACACATACAACTCGATAAAAATTTAATTGAAAATGAATATGCAAATGACTGAACGAGAAAAGCGATTTTTAGAGTTAGCAGAAGAATTTCAACAAGATTATTGTCTGCTACGTGATGAAGTTGTGAATACACAATTTCTCGATCTATCAGATGATTTGTATGAAAAAGTTCATGCGCTATATGAGAAGGCGCAACAGATATACGGCTATATATCTAGTACGAGGCAAATTGGTAATTATTATTTGCTAGCTTGTTTAAGTTATTTTGCATCTCCTGATACTAGTAATACGCAAAATTTAACGTCTCAACGTTATCTGATTCTGCAAGCAAGTTTTTTAACTTATCGACATTACCAAGATTTTTCAAAAATTCCTAAAGGTGAGAATAAGAAAAAACAGGTCTGTGATCTCTTGCGTTATGTATCACGATATGTGCTGCATTCTAGTAATGCTGAATTATTTGAAGAATGCAGTAAGCTATTAAATCGTTATGTCATGTACGAACGTAGCTTGAAAAACGAGGATCGTAATCAACTTTTTAATATTAATGATTTTCAAGAAATAAAAGTAATTGAATATTTATCGGCACTATTGATCATATTTATACGACTAGATGATCGTAGTGTTGTTCATCGTCAACGTAAGTCAAAAGAACGGAAAGCTTTACAATGGCCAACTAAAAACGAAGTCAGAATATTTCGTGAAATAAAATCAGGTAAGCAAGAAGATGTCGGATATAACGCAAAAATCAGTTTTCATGATGCCTCTCTTCACAAAGATGAAGATGGTGAAATTGAGCTTGCAGACGCTGAAGTAGAGTTATATTCAGAAGATGAAAAGACTAAACAATTTAATCATATAATTAGTGATTATGTTGCGCATTACACGCGTCATCGCCAACGCCGGCATGCTCCATTTATTACAAATCCTCATTATTTAGCGCCGGACGTACTGAAGCAAGTTGTATATGTACTAAGAGCCGAATTATTTGGAAACTGGAAAGATGCTGCAATAGCTGCTGCATGTTTATTATCACTGTTGACAGGATTATCACCCGTTGCACTGATGAATTTTAACGAGCTTATTCAAGATGGAATTTTGATCCAGAATGGTTCAAGTAGACGTCGCGAATATTTACTCAAATTAAATCTTAAAATTACAGAGCAGAAGATTAAGAGCTTAAATCATGTGCGATGGAATGAAGAGATGTCGCATCAACTACATCTACCTGCGGCATGGTTTGACTACATCGAGCAAGGAGATAATCCATCTATATCTTCAGCTTATATTAATACCAAGCTTAAGAAATGGCTTGATAATCAGTTTGTAGGTTCGATCACCGTTGAAAAACTTCAAGCACAATTATATTTTCATATATGTTATGAAACATTTAATGAATATCTTGCACATGTGATCGCGGGCCGGGATAGTCAGCATCATATGCCCGGTATTTTTTATGGCGGGCTTCCAAAGGCTCAACTGGATACTACATATCTTTGCTATTTAGAAACAGTGCTTACACCGCATTCTGCTCAATTTGATGAAGACACAGCAGAACTTAATATATTGCAACAAAAATTTAAAATTAGATCTGCTTTATCTATAGGTCGGATAGGGAGCCAACTTGCACTTGCACCAAATTTCGTACAAGAGCAATTTAATTACTTACATAAGCACTGTGAAGAGAATATTCAAAAACATAAACATATCATTAATCAACTGAATGCATATGCCTGCTGGATGTGGCATGTTAGTTTGTTGTGTTTAACAAATCGACCTAAAGAAAGTCTGTTGGGTCAATTGGATGATTACTGTTTTGAACTCAAGCTTTTATATGTGAATGATAAGAAAAATAGTAAGGCAAGAAAGGATGGTCGCTTTATCCCATTATCTGATTTTTTCATAAAAACACTGCAAAATTACACTGCCTTTTTAGAACAAATTATTGAAGCGTACGGTTCATTTTTTAGACAAGTCTTTGCAAAGAAGAAGATAACTGTAAATGATCTTTTTGGTAAGGTCATTTTTAGTAAAGATATCTTGCCGATAACTGTCAAAGAATGGCAGAGCAGGAAAATTAAGTTAATCCCTTTATCGAGAAAATGGGTGAATTCATATATGCAAGGAGTCTTTCCAAAGAATATGTATTCGAATTGGTTACGTCATTTTGACATGAACTTTTTGATGCATGAGCAGCAAGAGGGTAAACCAGCATTAGCTTTTCACTTAATTCAGGCCCTGTATGGTCATGACCAACGTGACCGAGAGGCTTTTCATCCGCATTCTTCACTTATCCCGAATGTCTATGTACAGCAAGCCCGCCAGCAATTGCAAGATAATGTCAAATCTTTATCGATTAAACACTTAGAGCGAAAATAGTTGTATGCAAAAAATCAAAGAACTAATAAAACCACAACTAGATGATCTATTTGTTGATATTCATAAAATGGTGAAAAAGTCGCTAGATAGACAGCCTTCTCCACCTGAAGTATTGACGAAAGAAATGCAGCAAAAACTTGATCAGCAGATCGCTGAAAAATGGCATGACATTAAAGATAGTGTTGATTGTTTGAGTCAAAAGTTGAGCCGAGACGAACAATCAAAACTGATGCAATTTACTGAAGATGAATTTAATAAAAGAAGGAAGCAATTCAACCAGAATGTAGATAAAAAATCATACAGAATTAAGCTAAATCCACATACTAAACGGATCGTACTGCCTAGAAAAATTGAGAGTACAGAGTCACGGTTAGAACAGGGGCATCTACATATCCATGTACTTAAGGAATTAAGGCAGTATTGGCAAGATTCATTTGAATATTGGAATGAACCAAAGTACTTATGGGGAAATTTATGCTTAAGTTTTATATATATTTCAGGCTGTGCAGATGAACAGCATTTGATTGCTATTCAGAAGCAATTGCAGGAGGCCATTGAGCTTGGTACAGATCTGAATTGTTTTCGGTTATACCATTCGGACTACAAAAAAATCACTAATCCATTGTTACTACATTATCGTGTTGAAAACTCTCAATATGGCAACGATGTAGAACAGGGAAAGTTGTACCAATGGAAACATGTTTTTTTTAACCCATATGCGCAGTTCATTTTGCAATATTTAAAAAAGTTGAAAGCTACTCAGAAAGAATTTTGTCTGCAACATTCAGTTGAAGATTGTATTTTAGAAAGCTTGAGTAAGATAGGCAGGAAAAAAAGTCTTGGGGATCTGCAATATCAAATTAAACGCCGTGGATTTCGTGCATTTAATGATGTGCAAATGGTACTCGAATTTAATCCAAACCTCAGCATAGATATATTTTTGAGTAATGTGCTTCAGCAAGAGATTAATACTGTTGCTTTAAGGCCATCCGAATTTAGATTGCTGTGGAATAATGATTACAATCAAGTCACAGAACCAGATAATCGCCCTATTCATTTTGAACAAGAGCAGTTACTTCCTGAAGTTCCGACTGTTCAAAGCAAATTACAAACGATTCCGTATGAGTTGATGTTGTTTGGTCAAAAGAAACGTAAAGGTCAAAAAGTTGAGCGTTTAGATAAAAAGAGGAATAAAGAAGAACGCACGCTACGTTTTTGGCAAGAAACTAGAAGGGTGTTAGAGGAGAAGATAGTTGATGCTAATACGGAGGAAAAGTCTTTAATTGATGCTCAACTACGCTTAATTCACTGGTTAATGCATTTAAAAAAACGAGGGCTTCAATTATCAACTATTGAAAGCTACTTAGGATCGTTTGGCAAAGAATTTATATTTGAGATTTGGCTCAATAAATTAGATTTAAAGCAACAATCCATAGATGACTATGAGGATTTATATCGGCAGCTATTGAAATACAGCAGTGAACGTGATGAAAAAGCAGTTCAACGAGATTCGGTGAAAGGAAAAACCTCTCGTAAGATGCACCAAAGCGCAGAATACCGTTTTGGTCGCCTAAAAGATTTTCATCAATTCTGTATAGAGAATTATGATGCTCCAGGGGTATTGGTGTTACAGAATTCAAGTTTTAAGCATTTACAAATTTGCAATGCACGGCTAGTGAGTCCTTTGCTATTTGGCAAATTATTGGAAAAACTAGAAAATTTAAGTCAAGAGCCAACGGCATCAGAGTGGGTCGATCATCTGAGTTGTTTAAAGCTGATGTATTTACTAAGTTATAGAACTGGACTTCGATTAAATGAAGTTCGTTGTCTTAAAATACAAGATATTATTTGCCCAGAGCTACTTTATAAAGAAAAAGAAAATACAGTTTTTAATAATATCACGCTTCATATCCAAGACAATTCATATCGCCGTCTGAAAACGCGAAGTGCGAATCGTCAAATACCATTGAAAATTGCATTGTCAGAACATGAGTTTTTAGTAGTACAACGTTACATACAACATCGTTATGAGCAATATTTGGTTAATCAGCAGGATGATCAACTTTTTAGTGTGAATCATCGTGTATTAACTGATCAATGTATCAGCAAAATTACAGTAGATTTGTTTAGTCAAATATTAGGTATGCATCATGGCTTTAGTTTTCATACATTACGCCACAGTGCTGCTAACTATCTAGCAATAACTTTGCTCGGTTCAAAAGAAATGATCAAGACCTACACAGATTGTCCTTGGGTAAAAGCAAAAAAGATGAGGGATTTATTGTTTGGTATGAAAGCACGTGCTCAAGAAGAGATTATTCAACATAAATGGCAGGTGCTCGCCTCTTGGATGGGGCATAGCAGTATTGAGCAAACGGCTTCAAATTACCTTCATGTTTTGGATTTATTAGCAGTCGATCGAATTTATAATTCGCCGTGTATCATTTCAAAAAAAGTATTAGAACAGTGTTTTAGTCCAGTGAAGTCAAGTACAGACTACATAAACCTAAATCGTTATACTCAGCAGCAGAAATGGTTTAATTCTTATCAGCAAACACAGCCAGTTACGATGGCTGGCCGACAAGAAAAGAAGTTTAGTATAGAGAAGAGTACTCTGACACCTTTTCAACGTTTGATAAGTTTTAGAGAAGGTCGTTTAAGCGAAGATACCCAAGCTCAAGAATGGATGCAACGATGTCAATGGATGAGCACTAAATGGATGGATCGCCAAAAATTTAATTTAAAAACGAATTATGTTTATAGTAAGAATTTAGAAGAGAGTTGGTTTGATGAACTTTACGAAAAGGCTAAAAAACTGACTCGTCAAGATGAAATAATTCCTCTCCTTGATTTTCATTATAAAGATGATAGGCAGCAAGATGCACTGAAAGAAAAGAACATGGTTAAGGCGCTTAAAATATTATTATTATTTGGAAAACTGCGTAAGAATTTTCTACATTTTCAATGCCGAATGAAAGGTGATGAGCAACAAATTGTTAATTTTATTACTGGTATAGAGCCAATGTTAGGAGATCATCTGTATTTAGAAAAACAAAACTACCCAGTTAATTTGGATGCTCCTGAGCGAACCGTTAAATTTAGTTTTCAAAGAGTTGTCGGCTCTAACAAAAAAAATGTTACTCCGCTGGTTATATTTAATTTAATGTTAAAAATCATGCTAGAAGATGAACTCTGGTTGAAATAGCCTAAGCAAACTGAAAAGGGGGAATTGTTTAAAAATCTCTCTGGTTATAAGTAAACTGTCTTTATGAAAAGCATCATACTAACTTTGATTCATAATAAAGGGAATTTAAAAGCTTTAGCATCACAATTTGGTCACTGGATTTTAGACAATAGTGTAAAGATTAGCACTTTGGTAAATCGATGAGCTAAAGTGTTGTAGTCCAAACTCGATCTGACAATTACCCATTTTTTAGTGTGCCCGTCAGGTTAAATTTGAACTGAATTTTTCTCAGCCCAAATTCATTTCCAATCAAGTTATGTTTCAAGTGGCGTGCGAACACTGCACAATTTAATTCACGGTGCCTAAGACAGGTATCAACTTCGGACCAGCCATTCTAGCTTTGCTAATGATTTCCACCAGCTCATCATAAGTCAGTTCAAACTTATCCTCACTATCAAATACATAGACCATATTCTTGCCTTCATGTTCAGGTGGAGTAGGTGGTACAAATCGTTTCGGGATAAGAATTTGTGCGAGTTGTTCGTCAGTTAATTTAAATAAGTGCATGTTTTTATCCTACTCTTGGTAAGTCAGACCATTTGGTTAAATACGAAGGTGATCTAAGGTTTTGATTCATGTGCCATGTGGCTTCTTTATTGTTGGCAATGCCTAGCGTGACGAGATTCTTCCCAAACCGTTCACTGATTGCTTCGATGGCATCTGAAAGCCTTTCTCGCTCTTGCTTATGTGAATAGTCCGTGAATAGATCGGGCACAAACTTGGATTGATCTGTAATTTCGAGCAGCACGATTCCCGCCTTTTTATACTTAAAGCCTTTCTTAAATATCTGATCGATGCCTTTCATCGCGGCCTTGGTGATGAGCAGTAGATCATCCGTATGCTCATGCATTTGAACGACGATGTAAGGCGAGTAGCGCTCTGTCTTATCAAAGCGACTGGTTTGGATATACACGCCGATCATCTTGCAGATTGAGCCATCTTCCCGCATTCGTTTCACGGCTCTGGCCACATAAAGCCGAACCGAAGCTTTAATGTCATCCATTTCATACACTGGGTTGCCATATGAACGGCTGCTGATGATTTGCTTCTTCGCTACAGTATCATCACTAAGGTCAATACAAGAAAGGCCCTGTAGCTCAAGCACCGTCTTTTCCATCACGATACTAAACTGCTTTTTGATTTCTTTAGGATTGGCATTGATCAGATCCAGCACAGATTGAACACCCATAGTATTGAGCTTCTTACAGTTCTGTCTGCCTACGCCCCAAACCTCAGACACATCAACCTGCGCGAGTAGCGTTTCTGTAGAGCATGGGTCCATATGGGCCAGATTACAGACCCCATTGAAGAACTTGTTTTTCTTGGCGAGATGATTGGCAATCTTGGCTTCGGTTTTAGAGCGACCAATTCCAATACAGCAGGGTAGGCCTAACCAACGCCAAGCCTTAGCCCTCATGTCTTGAGCATATACAGTCAGGTCAAATAGATGCTCGTAAGCTGTGAGCTTCAGAAAGCATTCATCAATGGAATAGACCTCTTGATCTCCTGGTGCAACATAGTCCCCAAGCAGCTCCATAAAGCGCTTGGACATTTCGCCATATAAGGAGAAATTACTGGATAGCACCTGAATGTTATGTTGTTTGATCAGCTCTTTAATTTGGAATACAGGAACACCCATCTTGATGCCTAAGTCTTTCGCTTCCTGGCTTCTGGCCACGGCACAGCCGTCATTGTTGCTGAGCACAATGGTTGGGCGATCATTCAAGGCAGGATTAAACACACGCTCACACGAGACGTAGCAATTATTCACGTCGACTAACGCGAATATTTCATTTTCACTTTGCATGGTTATTCTTCTTTTTATGAGCGGTGATAAATACGCTTTAAATTAAAAGTCACCACACCCCAGATTGATATGGTCTGACTATCATCAGGAATGATGTGATTGTAATTCGAATTTTCAGCCTTCAACCAAAGTTCTGGAAGCGGATAATCTTCATCTCCAAATATTTCTTTGATTTCAGACTTGGACATCTTATTGGTGATCATCAGCCGCTTAATGGTCGAGGCATTGTCATCAATCAGGGCAACCACGATATCGTAATGCTTGGCTTCAATACTGCGATCAATAATGATTGGATCATTAATCTCTAGGCCAGCATCGAGCATGGATTCACTGTCTACATAGGCAATAAAAGTAGAAATAGGGTTGTGAATCAGGAACTCATTCAGATCGAGTGCTTTGTCTTGCTCATCCTTGGTGCTGAAGGCCGGACCTGCAGGAATACGCTCTAAAGAGACGGGAATAGATACTTTGGATTTGGGTAGGACAGCAGTAAGCCCTAATTTTTCAACAAGCTCATTTTGAACAGCGATTTGTTCAAGCACGGTGTTGATGGTAGGACTTGGTTTACCCTCTGGACCCATGAGCTCTTGTAAAGATGACCATGCGTCGTCAGAGAAGTAAATAGGCAACTTCTTAGACATGAGATACTCCTACGCTACGAGGCGTGTTTGGAAGTAGAATTTGTTTAAATAGGATATTACTAACAGCGTTTAAAATTCAAATTTAAAAAGTTGTGGATAAACAAGGATGCGTCAGAATAAGACGTTTTGTTTCTGCTCATCGCGTGGAAATGTGACGAATTCATCGGGCATTTGAAAGAAATATTCATGCGCATGTTCATGATCGGCTGTTAGCCAGTCTTTTCTGTACTGTTCTGGAATAACGATGATGGATCGCTTCTCATCCTTCGGTGCATGGAATTGTTTCATAAAAGGGTGATGGTCCGAATTGATGGTCAACATTGAAAAGGAACGTACCTTATTGCCATTAATCACTGCATCATCATAGATCCCTGCAACAGTAAAAGGCTGATCATCTTTACGCTTGATGGTGTACCAGTGTGGCTTGCCATTGATGTATTTCGGCTCATAAAATTCTTGTACTGGGACTAGGCAGAACTTGCTGTACTTCCAAGCATGTCGAAAGCTAGGCTTATCTGCTACAGACTCAGTTCTGGCGTTATAAGTATGACTGCTGAACTTCAATTCTTTCGCCCAGCTCGGTAGTAATCCAAACTTTGCAATATCAAGCTCTAAGTGATCTGAGCCGTTCAGAATGATTGGAGCATGATAGGAAGGGAATACATGATCCTTAAGCTCAAGATCAAACTGGCTTGTATCGACACCTAAGAGTGTCAAATTTCTTTTATTTGGAAATAGGTAATTTGAGCACATAGCCTGATCACATAACTAAAGAATTTATCTGAAATTGTATACGATGCTTTATGGAACACATGGGATTTATGGTGTCAGTTCAAGTAGGCTATATGAAAAAAGTCATGATGGGGCAAGTTACATTTTCAGTTAAAGTATGACTTATGGGATGCAAAACTACGTTGGGCGTGAAGTCATAAAAAAATTAATCAGGATTTTGCATAAATAGTGCGCCGTAAGGCGCATTATTTTTAAGGAAGGTTTGTATTACTCGACAATATATAACTTATGTTTTTTTTTCGGGGGCTCAACTTTAGCTAAAGCATCAAATGTTAATTGATTAAAATCTTCTTCAGAGATTCCAATTTCATCAAGCATTTTATTTTTATCAAAAGATGGTTGTGAGGGGTTTTGTTGCATAAATATGTAAGCATCTGATTTAAATAAATTTAATTTTGGATCAAAAAATAATCAAAACTTTTAAAATCATATAGTTATGAAATCTTTGTGCAACAAAGCCGTTCAAGCTATAAAAGTATCAAGAACTGGCGGTGATGGGTGGCATAGATTAGCCAACCCACCAGCATTTGATGGGACAATAAACAATGATAAATGTGTTATTATTGTTGATGATACCCAGACCCAAGGTGGTACTTTTGCAGCATTAAAAGGTCATATTGAAACAACTGGGACGAATAAAGTTATTGGAGCATATGCACTGACGGGTAAACAATACTCATCACAATTAGCTCTAAGTAAAGAAACTCTTCAGCAATTGAGGGATGTATATGGTAATCTTGAAGCATGGTGGAAATCGATTTACGGGTACGATTTCGAAAGGCTCACAGAGTGGGAAGCAAAGTATATCCTCAACTCTCGTAAAACAGCTGACGAAGTCCGAGATAGAATCATTGCGTCAAAACAAACGTGATGCTTATGCACTTATGATGAAAATGAATTAATTATTAGGGTGTGTTGACACTTTTAGCTTAAAAAAATAGCGAAGTAGTAAAATCAAATCGCCAAACCCAATTTTACTATTCGCTATGCCTCGTACCATGCTGACAGATCAACACTGGCAAAAGTTGAAAGTTATTCTGCGTAATTTATCCATTCACCACAACTCAAATTTACGCAATTTTATTGAAGCTATTCTCTATAGAATTAGAACAGGCTGTCCGTGGCGAGATATTCCTTCTTGTTTTGGTCATTCAAACTCTATTTTCAAACGTTTTAATCGTTGGTCAAGCAGCGGTAAGTTACTTAGATTATTCAAATTGCTAGCCTCATGCCCCGATATGGAGTGGATTTTTATTGATGGCTCTCATGTACGTGCTCATCAACATTCTGCCGGCATAGCGAATCAATCTATTTCTAAAAGTGTAGGAGGAAACTCCTCAAAAATACATTTGATTGTTGATGCACATGGCAATCCTATTGATTTCATAATTACCGATGGGACCACACATGATGTTAAAGTTGCACCTGATTTAATATCAACATTAGATTTAAAAGAGACAAAAGTGGTATGCGCAGATAAAGGCTATGATTCAGAACCACTGCGTGAACAGATCAGGAAAACAGGGACTAAAGCGAATATACCAAAGAAAACGAATAGCCAATCTAACAATGACCATATGGACTGGTATTTATATAAAATCAGGCATTTAGTTGAAAATATGTTTTGTAGATTAAAGCAATTTAGAGGAATAGCTACTCGATATGACAAGCTCAAAAGAAATTATCAAAGTTCTGTTGCTTTAGCCTGTATATTTTTATGGCTACCTTTATAGGGTTAATTATGAACAGTAAATGTCAACAGACCCTAGTCATATTTTATAACAAGAAAAAATAAACCATGGCTTTTGGGTTTATGAATAGACTCAATAATGCCCCCCAATTACTCATTGATCGGTAAAAAAGGTAAGACAGCTTTTCGCTCTCTTCTTAGCTTAGGAATTTCTGAATTATAGCCCATAAAATCAGCAACGCCCTCTAACGCTGTCATACAGCGTTAGAGGGATAATGATCTCAAGATTGTATTGCTTGGGCTGTCTAATTTGCCGTATTAGACACCATCACCATCACCAGCCCAAACCATATCCACTTTTTTAAGCATTGCTTAATGCACTGGCTAAATCACCAGTACCCTTCAAGTCAGACACCTGTCCCTCCAAAGGCTGACTAAATTCAATACGCTGAATCTTTGCTGCCCGCTCTGCGGAGAACACTGGGATTTGACTCATCGCAAATTCAGACAGTGCGGTAATGGTTAGTGAGGGATTCACACCTAAATTCCCAGGTACAATCGAACCATCTAATACGCGTAAATTTTGATAACCAAAGACTTGACCAGTGAAGTCCACAACGCCATTCGACTTGTCATTGCCCATCGCGACACCACTCATAATATGTGCTGTCGTTGGCGTTCCCAGTAGAATTTCAGTAAGTGCAGAACCAGGTTCTCCACCTAACTTTTGTGCAATCATTTTAGTGGCTTCTTCAGCCGCAGGGAATGAAACGGTGAGTGGCGTGTCCCCTTCTTTTTGCACAGCAGTGATACTATTTTTGAACAGTCGATACCACTTTCTACGCCATTCAAAATGAATGAATGCTTCAGACTTTTGCATCACCAATAAAATGATAGAGTCTTTGGCTTTACCCTTATAACGCAGTACTTTAAAGGTTTTTAAGGGATGTAACAGTGTATTGAACACAAACTTCATAAAGCGCATAAAGCCCTGACCAGTCACCATAGGCACGTATGGAATATAAATCCATGAAGCATCCGCACCTTCAGGGAAACGTGTGACCTCGATATTGGTATCTGCATCGACTGAAATAAAGGAGCTGATAGCCACACCATCATCCAGTTTTTTACCAGTATTGTTCACTGTGGTCAGGGTTTCCGAGTTCGTCCGAACTTCCTGTCCCAGCAATGAAGAAATATTGGGTAAAGTTTTATGCTGATCACGCATTTTTAACAACATCGGTACCGTACCCATTACACCCGCAGATAACACCACCCCACGACTGCGCAAACTATACTGACGAACATTCTTTCCTAAAGTTTCTTTGACTATTACTTCGTAACCTGCGCTACCATCTTCATTCAGTGGTGTAATTTTCACCACTTCAGAACTTGGACGAATTTCAACGCCATTACGCTCAGAAAAATACAGGTAATTTTTCATCAGGGTATTTTTGGCATTATTACGACAGCCCAACATACAAGCGCCACAATAAATACAGGAGTTACGATCTGGCCCCTCTCCATTGAAATACGGATCTTTCGCTAATTGTCCTTCTTGACCAGCTACTTGCGAAAAGAAGACCCCCGTATTCACCGTTTTAAATGAATTTGCATATCCAATTTCACTCGCAACTTCTTTTAACGTTTCGTCTGCAATATTGGTATAAGTATTATTCGCTGTACCCAACATACGTTGAGCGAGACCATAAAACGGCTTTAAGGTTTCTTTCCAGTCTTTACGAATCTTGGTCCATGCCTCAGACTCAAAAACAGCATCAGGTGGAATTAAATGTACATTGGCATAAATTTGTGAGCCCCCACCGACGCCCACCCCATGCAAAATGGTGGTTTTACTGGTGAAAGTAAATTGCATCGTACCTCTGAATCCCAGTTCAGGCCGCCACAAATAGTTTTTGGTGTCTAAATTTGTAGTTGGAAAATCCTTGTCTTCACGGCGTAATCCTTTCTCCAAAATCAGGACTTTATAGCCCTTTTCACTAAGGCGTAAAGCACTGACCGATCCACCAAAGCCTGAGCCAATCACGATTTGATCAAAATCAAAATCTTTATTATTCATCCTATTAACTCCTTTAAAAGTTTTATTTTTCTGTTTTTAAATACACTAATTCCTTCACTTCAAAATATCCATCTTGAAGTGAAAAGTGATGTTGAGGTTTTTAAATTTAAGCGCTTATGACTTCATCCGAATCAATAAATTCAACAGCCAATTGGCAAATTTTCCGTAAGGCGGCGCGAGAAACTTCAAGCTCGAAAAACCCGCCTGATAAAACACAGGACGCATTTTGGAAAAAGTCAAAAAGCCTTCATAGCCATGATAATGCCCCATCCCGCTGGCACCGACCCCACCAAATGGCAAGTCATGCTGCCCGACATGAAATAAGGCATCATTGACCGAAACCCCGCCCGACATAACTCGGCTGATATAAAATTCGACTGAGCTTTTATTATTGCTAAATGGATAAAAGGCCAATGGACGATCACGCTGCACAATATAGTCCACTACCTCTTCAGGCTTCTGGTAGGTTTTGACCATCAAGATCGGACCAAAGGTTTCACGCGTATCAATTTCCATCTCATCATTGCTGTTCAACACCAAAGTCAGTGGAAATTTTCGTGTCGCAGCATCTGGCTCTTGCTGATTTAAATTAATCAAACTTGCCCCTTTGGCTTCAGCATCTGCCAAGCTATGCACTAAGCGCTGAAATGCGCGCTCATCAATCACAGAAGTATAATCTTTGCTATGAATATCAGGCACATGTTCCTGAACCCACGCTGCCGCGGCTTGAATAAATGCTTGTAACTTCGACTCATGCACAAATAAATAATCGACATTGGTACAAATTTGTCCCGCATTAAACTGTTTCACAAACATAATGCGTTCTACAGCTTTATCGATGGGGTATTCAGGGTCAATCACCGCAGGAGATTTACCACCCAGCTCCAAAGTCACTGGCGTCAAGTTTGGTGCAGCAGCAGCCATGACTTTACGCCCTGTCGCACCAGAGCCAGTAAACATCAGGTGGTCAAACGGCAATTTTGAAAATGCGATGCCTACTTCACCCGTCTCATCGAAAATCTGTAATTTTTCCGCTTTAAAGTATTTGGGGCTTAACTCCATCAGCAATTCGGCCAAATGTCTTGAATTTTCAGACATTTTAACCATAGCGGTATTTCCCGCAGCAAACACGGCCGACAACTGTGAAAACATCAAATTGATGGGGAAATTCCACGGCACAATAATTCCAATCACGCCCAGTGGCTGAGGAATCACACGGTTCTTCGCACCAAAATACAGGCTATGATCGACATGTCGTTTTTGTACTTTCGTCCATTGCTTCAAATGTTTGATGCTGCCGTTAATGTCATCCGTGACAGTAATAATTTCTGCCAATAAGGTTTCATGGCGTGAACGATTTCCATAATCACGATTCAAGGCGTCAATAATTGCTTCACGGTGATTGTTAATCAATGCTTTTAAATTCAGTAAATGTTGCTTGCGTTGTTCAATCGTTTCAATGCCTTGCTGATGAAAGCTTTTGCGCTGTAATTGAAAACAATCGTGCAATGTCTGTTCTATCACTGTTTGCTCGATATGAGACTGAACCGTAAGTTGCATATGCTTTTCCTTTCACGGCTAAAAATGGTGATTCAATACTTCTTTTCTATGTTGGTTGAGATAATCTCTTATCCTACTTTAACAAATGACTTGAATTATGCTTGACTTTTTAGGACACTAAATTGATCTTTTAGGACAACACGGAATGTTGTAATGGGAAGTTATATTCGTGCAGCCAGCCTCGGCGGTTTTGAAGACTTAGTCCGTAGTTATGGCATAAACCCTATAGGAATCTTGAAAGAGATCGGGATTTTACCTGCTTTACTCCGCGATCCAGATTCATTTATTCATTATGATCATTATTTAAATTTATTGGAAAAAGCGGCCTTAGCCTGTCAGGATGACTGCTTCGGTTTAAAACTCGGCGCACTCCAAAATATTAGCACAATCGGTTTGATTGGCGTCTATATGTCCCGACAAACGAGCATACTTGAAGCCTTAAGCGTGGCGCAAAAGTATGTCTATTTACATGCTGAAGGCGTTGTCTTTCACGTCTCGCAACATAATGCTCTGTTCTGTAAGCTGAACTTTGTGCGTTTAAGTGAATACAACACCGATGTACCACAAAAATCACAACTGGCCATTTGCCTTGTCGCGAATATTTTAAAAGATTTGATTGGCCCACAGTGGCATGCAGAAAAAATTTGCTTCAAGCAAAAAGCACCACAAAAAGGAGCTCAAACTTTCCAAGCACATTTTTCCTGTCCAGTGGAATTTGAAACCGATGAGGATGCGCTTTATTTTCCCGCAAGCTTTTTAAGCTATAAACCCTATAATTTTAATGAAGATGCCATTAATCAACTAATCGTACAGCAGCTTGAAACACAAAGCAGCACCAAAACTGAAGACAATACCGCACTGATAGAGAGTTCAGTCCGCATGCTGATGGCGACAGGAGACTGCAGCATTGAAAATATCGCACTCTGTATGGGAATGCATCCGAAAAAGCTTCAGCGCGCTTTAAAAATGCAAGGAACAACCTATCGAGATATACTCGAAAATGTCCGAAAAAAAGAAGCGCTTCGTATGCTTGATGCAGGCAATGTGAATTTGACAGATATTGCTCTACAGTTGGGCTATGCAGAATTATCTATTTTCAGTCGCAACTTTAAAAGCTGGTTTGGCGTTCCTCCAACCGAGTTAAGAGACAAAAGTCGAAGCCATATTGTATGACTTCTGGTTTTGCTACTTCGTTAAATAAAAAGTACCCAACGAATTCAAGCATATAGTTTAAATCCATTGAATGTCACTCTAATCAATACAGACTCAATTGATTATTTCGGGAAAACAAAGGATGCGACCAAACGTGCCCCCCAACCTTTCGGGCTGCCGTCAGTATCATCAACCCAATATCGAGCACCACCGCCCACACTAATGGCCTGACCATTTAGGCGAATCACTTTGGTCACAGTCAAGTTGACAGGAACTGTGGCTTCTTCTGCATTCCAGTCATATGTCGTTTCAGTATTCAATGCCACCGTCGTACTATTTGGATAAGTGTAACTAGGGTCTGTTGACATTTACTGTTCATAATTAACCCTATAAAGGTAGCCATAAAAATATACAGGCTAAAGCAACAGAACTTTGATAATTTCTTTTGAGCTTGTCATATCGAGTAGCTATTCCTCTAAATTGCTTTAATCTACAAAACATATTTTCAACTAAATGCCTGATTTTATATAAATACCAGTCCATATGGTCATTGTTCGATTGGCTATTTGTTTTCTTTGGTATATTCGCTTTAGTCCCTGTTTTCCTGATCTGTTCACGCAGTGGTTCTGAATCATAGCCTTTATCTGCACATACCACTTTTGTCTCTTTTAAATCTAATGTTGATATTAAATCAGGTGCAACTTTAACATCATGTGTGGTTCCATCGGTAATCATGAAATCAATAGGATTGCCATGTGCATCAACAATCAAATGTATTTTTGAGGAGTTTCCTCCTACACTTTTAGAAATAGATTGATTCGCTATGCCAGCAGAATGTTGATGAGCACGTACATGAGAGCCATCAATAAAAATCCACTCCATATCGGGGCATGAGGCTAGTAATTTGAATAATCTAAGTAACTTACCGCTGCTTGACCAACGATTAAAACGTTTGAAAATAGAGTTTGAATGACCAAAACAACAAGGAATATCTCGCCACGGACAGCCTGTTCTAATTCTATAGAGAATAGCTTCAATAAAATTGCGTAAATTTGAGTTGTGGTGAATGGATAAATTACGCAGAATAACTTTCAACTTTTGCCAGTGTTGATCTGTCAGCATGGTACGAGGCATAGCGAATAGTAAAATTGGGTTCGGCGATTTGATTTTACTAAGAGGTGGTTCCACTTGTTTGAACAACTAAAAGCGTATTTATAAGTGATATTCCGCTCTAGTTAAGCCACCTTGTTTTGTTGGGGTAGCTGATCATAGTAAAACTCATTTGGTGTCATTTTGTCTAGACTCGAATGAGGTCGTTTCAGATTATAAAACTCAAAATATGCACTCAATTGCTTTTTCGCATCTGTGACACTGCTATAAGCTTTGAGATACACCTCTTCATATTTAACGCTCCGCCATAATCGTTCAACCATCACATTATCTACCCATCGACCTTTACCATCCATACTGATTTGAATGCCATTTGATTTCAATACATCAATAAATGCATCACTGGTGAACTGACTGCCTTGGTCTGTATTCAATATTTCAGGTGATCCATATTTTTCAATCGCTTCATTTAAAGCCGAAATACAAAAATCCACCTCCATACTAATCGATACCCTATGCGCAAGTACCTTGCGGCTATGCCAATCAATCACAGCACATAAATAAACAAAGCCTTTTGCCATAGGGATATACGTTATATCAGTAGACCACACTTGATTACTGCGCTGAATAGCCAATCCTTTGAGCAGATATGGATATTTACGGTGAGCTTGATTAGCCTGGCTTAAATTTGGTTTGCAATATAACGCCTGAATACCCATTTTCTTCATTAAAGTACGTGTATGACGTCGTCCTATATGATGCCCTTGACGATTCAACAAATCACGCATCATACGACTGCCTGCAAAAGGATATTGCATATGTAATTCATCAATACATCGCATCAGCTTCAGATCTGATGAGCTAACAGGTTTTGGGCGATAATAATAACAACCACGAGAGACTTTCAGTAACTTAGCTTGTTTAGATACTGAAATCTGAAGTGAGTGATCGATTAACTTTTGTGGTTGAAGCGGCCCAGTTTCTTCAACACACCTTCTAAAAAATCAATTTCTAATGCCTGCTCACCGATTTTTGCATGTAACTTTTTAAGATCAATGGGAGGTTCTGATGGAGCTTTTGATTGATCGAAAGCTTGTGAGGAAGCTGAGATCAATTGATTTTTCCAGTCAATAATTTGGTTTTGATGAACATCAAACTCAGAACTCAATTCAGCAAGTGTTTTTTCTGCTTTGATCGCAGCAAGTGCTACCTTAGCCTTAAAGTCGTTTGAATGATTTCTTCTTGGTCTACGTGCCATAAAATACTCCATATATTGATGTTTATAACATCATTTGAGGAGCAGAGTATCACTTATAGGAGTTGTTCAAATTTCCGGATCCATCTCTCTACTTCGCTATTTTTTTAAGCTAAAAGTGTCAACACACCCTATTTAATTAAGTTAAAAGACTGCTATATAGCGGTCTTTTTTGTTTTTGAGCTCTACAAATTTTAATGAGTACATATAGTTACTTTTATAAAAATGATAATAAAGGGTAGAGGAGGTCATCTAAGAATTTAAAGCACAAGACTTATTTAACATTGATGACAGAAAAAGTGAGTTGTTGGGAACTTAAAGAAGAGGTGGTACTTATAATGGTTACTAAAATACAAATACTTAAAATATTAAATATATAAAACAATATATTACAAATATATATGATGCGTAGTGTACGCATCATATATATTTTCTTCTATTTTGATATAATGGATCTCGTCAATCCGCTGATAGGTTTCATTTAAATTTCATGAGTCTTACTGAAATTAAAGTTCGCCAAGCTCATTGCAAGGAAAAAACTTGTTTTTTATCCGATGAAGATGGACTTAGCCTGAAGATTGAGCCGACTGGAAGAAAATCTTGGTGCTATCGCTATACAGATCCACAAACAAAAAAACGTCGCCGCATTCAGTTGGGGCTTTATCCTGATTTATCGCTGAAAAAGGCACGACAAGTCAAAGATGACTTTAAAGACAATAATTATTGTTTTGAGCATGATACTGTCTCTAATGTCATCACCTTTCGTAAGGTAGGGGAGGAGTGGCTGCAGTTCAAACTGAAAAATGCATTTAATGATTCACCCCGCTGCGGTGTACTACAGTTAGCAGAAAGATGTTTACAGCAAGATATTTATCCAGACCTTCAGGATTTACCTTTTCAAAACATCAAGCGTTATGACCTGGTTTCAGTAATCAAAAAAATAGAGGGACGCCAAGTAAAAGAACCTGTCAAGAAAGCTTGTAGTTATTTGAACCAAATTTATGACTACGCTGTAGCGATGGGTTATTGTGAATTCAACATCGCGCATGGTTTAAATAAAATCGCCATTAACAGTAAAATCAAGAAGAATTATCCGTATTTGAAAGCGGAGGATATATCAGATTTTAAGAAAAATTTATTAAAATTGGATGCCCATCCGATTATTAAAAAAGCACTGCTGTTCAAATTACATACTGGCGTGCGAGGGGCTGAATTGTTATTGGCTGAGCCTCATCATTTTGATTTAAATGAAAAAATCTGGAAAATACCTGCCTTGCATATTAAACAGTTTCGACGAAAAGTCATATTAGGCCATGAGATTCCCGACTTCTTAGTTCCACTTTCAGATCAGGCTTTAGATATTTTAAAAGACGTCATGCAATGGTCATACGGTGAAAAGTACATTTTTGCTAGCCCACGGAAACATAATCAACCGATTCATTTTAATACATTAAATATGGCTATACGTAAGATGGGCTATGGAAAACATCAATTATCCTCTCATGGACTACGTTCCACTTTTAGTACCATTTTGAATGACTCAGGTTTGTTCCAGGATAACTGGATTGAGGCACAACTTTCACATATTGATAAGAACCGTACCCGTGCCAGCTATAATCACGCTGACTATTTAGCTCAACGGACTGAAATGATGCAGTGGTGGGGTGATTATTTAGGTACTGATAAGTGAAAATCGTATTTTTATACATAAACTTAAAACATTATGGGGGTTCAAATGGATAGTAACCAATATACTTACCGTGTTACATGGTCAGCAGAAGATAATGAGTATGTTGGGTCGTGTGCTGAGTTTCCATCATTGTCTTGACTTGATGCGGATCAGTCTAAAGCATTCTCAGGAATAGAGAAGCTCGTTGCTGATGTTGTCGCTGATATGATTAGCAATAATGAAAAAGTTCCTACACCACTCTCCGGAAAAATATAGTGCTCAGTTTATTGTCATTGTTCTCAGTGGTTTAACAAAAACTAGCCCTCGAAGCCGCAGAACGTAGTGTGGACATGAATCGTTTAGTATCAGTAAAAAGAGCTATGTAATTTTAGTCTGTACTAATGTCTAGTAGGAGTGAGTGATAGAGCAGGAACAAGAATTTATGCTTCATATATTCTGTAAATCGTATGAATTAATAGGTATTTTTAAAGAAAGTTTCTTTGATTTAGTGCTTTTTATTTAAAAAATTAATTTTTAAATACAACTTAGGCTAATTGATAAACACTATCTGGAAAGATTAAAAGAAAATATTTTTTAATTTCTGCTAATTCATTTAAGGCAGGTTCCCTTTCAAGCAGTTGAAATGTCCAAATAAGTACAGCCTGATGATTATCATAGCAAGTATTTACTCCAAGAAAATTAGCCATTCCATAACTTCTATTGATGTTCATTTCTTTAATTAATTGATTTCCTAAGTCACGAGCTTGCTGGCTGATCAATAACTCATTTGTTAACACGGCGGTCATCTCCACAAAATAATCTAATGCAGGTTCAATCCTTATACTTAAAAAGTTATAATTTAGTTGAAATGGATAAAATATACTTTCTATAAGTTTTAATAACCTGCTGTAGGTTAATTTTAGCAAAGTATTACTCAGGCAACAACTTTAAATAACCCGCAGCAAGTTATTTTTTGTAAATTAATTTAAATATGATTACTTGTAAGTTATCTAGCCTCATGGGCGATAGAAAAATTTTAAAATTAAGTGAAGTGGTGCATGCAACAGGTATCAATCGCAATACGCTCACAAGTATGTATTATGACCGTGCTGTACGTATTGAATTACCAGTCGCCGATAAGTTGTGTAAGTACTTTAACTGTACGATGAATGATTTGTTTGAGTTTAAGGAAGAAGTTGAAGAAAAGGATTAACTAATACTTCGTTTGATAAGTTTTCCCTACAGGTCTAATACTGAATTTTATAAAGCTTCATCGAAAACATATATTTACTTTATTATTTATATAAAGGAATCAATCGAATGATAGAGGTATTTTTCTTATAACTTAGTTAAGAAGAGGGGCTAATGACCCACAATAGCGGTAACTATTGTGGGTTTGTTCCATGTAATGCAAATTGCCGTACAAGGAATTTAAAATGACTTCACTCCTCATCTTACGTTGCCCTTGTACTTATTGCAAGATTTTGAGTCTTTTTACAGGATTTTTCATTACACCATTTAAATTACTTCTTTTTATCATGTCGATAATGTTGGGTGCCAAGGCCTGTCGCCATAACATTTGAAATTGAAAGTTCTATAGATGTCCGCAATCCATCGAATAATTGAACCTCATTTGATGCACGAAGATAGTCCAATATATTTTCGCTCAAGGACTCTATGATTGCTTTGGGATTTCTAATTCTAAATTGATCACTTTCAGCCAATTTAATGAGATGTGACAGGTCTGGAAATGCTTTACTACCCGCCAGTTTGAGTGCAATTTTATGATCAATGGATTCATAAATGAGTGTATGCGTAATATCGAAAGGTGGCGAAACAAAAATGTTCTTCATATCTGAGGAATATTGCAGAGCAAAGTTTGATATACGCTGAATTATCAGGAGACTTTCCCTTGGGAGATTCTAGGCAGCCAACTTATAAAAGTCTTCGGCCATTTGATTTGGTGTCTTAAAACCCAAACCCTTTTGAATTCTTCGATGATTATAAAATAACTCAATGTATTTTATAATATCTGCTTTGGCTTCTTCTCTGGTTTGATAGTTGTAATGATGCACTAACTCATTTTTCAGTATTCCCCAAAAGCTTTCAATCGGTGCATTATCGTAACAGTCTCCGCGCTTGCTCATTGAACCTTGAAAACCATATTGCTCAAGTATATTTCGATATTCATGGCTGCAATATTGACTTCCTCTGTCTGAATGCACAATCAGTTCTTTGGTTGGTTTTTGATTGTGAATAGCCATATTTAGCGCATTACAAACAAGCTGTGCTGTCATGCGCTCATTTAAGCTATAGCCAACCACTTGCTTCGTGTAAAGGTCTTTTACCGCTGCTAAGTACAGCCATCCTTCAACAGTCCATATGTACGTAATATCACTTGACCATGCTTGATTTGGTCTAGTCATTGAGAATTGTTGCTCCAGCAGGTTTTCATAGATCGCTCGATTATGGTCACTATTCGTAGTCCTTTTAAAACGCTTGTGTCGCTTACAATACAGGTGGTTCAGCGCTTTTATCTGACGTACAGCGTACATACTCATTTTTATGCCCTGAGCTTGTAAGTATTTGGTTAATCGAATATAACCATAGCTCTGCCTTGTCTCCTCATGGGCTATTTTCACCAATATCGTCTGTTGATTTCGTTGAATCGTTCTTTTGCTCACGCCTCTCTTGAGCCAATCATAAAAACATGAAACTGAAACATGAAGTAATCGAGCCATTAAGGTAATTGGAAAAGAATATCTTTTTTGTTTCATATAGGCGTACCTTACTGACTTTCTTTGGCAAAGTACGCTGCTGCCTTTTTAAAAATTCACGTTCCATTTCAGCTATTTTGAGCTGTTGTTTGAGTTTTTTATTTTCTTCGAGTAGAGCGTTTAGATCAGGTGAATACTGTTTTGTACCTGCTAAAGTTCCAGCCTTTGCTTTGGTATTCCAATTTGAAAGAGTTTGCATTGAAATGCTAAGTTGTCTAGCTGTTTCCGAGACATTGCCTTGATTGGCTTCAATTAATTTGATGGCTTCAGCTTTAAATTCTGTGGTGTAAGTCTTGTGTTTCTTGCTCATGGTAAACTCCTGATGAGTGTGTTTAGTTTACCAAGTTAAAACCTCCTGTTTTTTCAGCACACATCAGTCTTTACGTATGGTCACTGGCTGGCACTGTTGCAAATAGTGATTTGAGTCGATGATGTTCCCTTTAAAAAGTGCTTAGAGACCGAAAACCCTGTTGATTAGACACACTTCACCCTGAGGCTGACCATAATAAAATGACGATGCTTGTCCTTTACGTAGTGCACGCATGACTTCAATACCTTTAATTGTGGCATAAGCAGTCTTCATAGATTTGAATCCTAATGTGGCCCTGATGATTCGCTTTAACTTACCATGATCACATTCAATGACATTATTTTTATACTTAATCTGCCTGTGCTCAATATCTACTGGACATTTTCCTTCTCGCTTTAATCGTGATAAAGCATGGCCATAGGTCGCTGCTTTATCTGTATTGATGACCCGTGGAATTTGCCATTTTTTCACCGTATTGAAGATCTTTCCTAGAAAACTATAGGCTGATTTACTGTTCCGTCTAGCGGAAAGGTAAAAGTCAATCGTATGACCCCGTTGATCAACTGCACGATACAGGTAAGTCCATCGCCCCTTCACTTTGATATAAGTCTCATCCATATGCCATGAATGTAAATCTGTAGGATTACGCCAATACCAGCGTAACCGTTTTTCCATTTCTGGAGCATAACGCTGAACCCAACGATAAATTGTACTGTGATCCACATTTATGCCTCGTTCAGCGAGCATTTCTTGAAGTTCACGATAGCTGATGCCATATTTACAATACCAACGAACAGCCCAAAGAATGATTTCACCTTGAAAGTGCCGACCGTGGAAGGGATTCATCTGCTGTATCTCGAAATAAATAAGATATTTAGCTTATCATGTCAGCCTATTTGCAACAGTGCCCCCTCGACCAGGTTATATTTAAAACAGCTGTGCAATGCCTACATTAATGGCAAAGCCAGCTAAGGTTAAAAACAAAAATAAACAGCCTGCTAATAACAGTGGTTTTATTCCCGCTTGGCGAATAGCGCCAACATGTGTACGCAGCCCAAGTGCGACCATGGCAATGGTAAGTAGTATATTATCAAACCATATAATAGCGTTTGTAGTTCCTTGCGGAATAACCGATAACGAATGCACGCCACTTGCCACTATAAATAACACTGCAAACCAAGGGATTGAAATACTCGCTTTTTGCTCGCCGCCATGTGCGTTTATGTTTGCATGCTTTTTACTTTGCCAAAACGATAAGCCTACTAAAAATGGCGCAAGCATCATTACGCGTAGCATTTTTTCTATCACGGCGGTGTCAGCCGCATTGGCACTTACCGTAGTCCCTGCTGCTACCACTTGCGCAACTTCATGAATGGTTGAACCAACAAAAATACCGTACGCATGCTCACTCACACCCATATATTCAAACATAATTGGGTAGGCAAACATACTTAACGTGCCAAACACCACAACCGTTGCCACCGCTACAGATACTTTATGCGCTTGTGCTTTTATTACTGGCTCTGTTGCCATTACCGCTGCGGCGCCACAAATAGAGCTACCCGCACCTATTAGTATGGTTGTTTGTTCATCAAGCTTAAAAACGCGCTTACCTAGCTGTACTGCTAATATAAACGTACCAAGCAGCATTACCACATCGGTTAATAGGCCATGCCAGCCTACACCCGCTACTTGTGCAAAAGTAATCCTAAACCCAAATAAAATAATGCCCGCTTTGAGTAATATACTTTTAGCGTAATCAACGCCTACATCTGTACGCGTAGCAATGCGCGCAAACACACTGTTACCCACAATAATGCCAAGCACAATACCAATTGTTAAGGAGCTAAATTGCGCACTTTGCATTATAGGTAACTTACTTAATGCAACAGATGCCCCCGCTAACACAACCACCAGCAGCATACCTAACCACCAGCGCGTATCGCCGTATTGCTTAGTCAAAGGCTGAAAACTACTTTTAATAGCGCTAAGCATAATATTCCCTCACTTAAACCAAGTTGATGTGTTGACTTAATTGTAAGAAAGCTCAAAATATAACTCCAATATATTAAAATCATGATTTGATAACTTAAAGTTATACAATTTAGAGTTATGCAATTTAAGGTTGTTCAATGAACTTACATTCACTTAGGGTGTTTTATACAGTGGCTAAATTGGGTAGTTTTTCAGGCGCAGCCGAAGCGCTTTTTATAAGCCAGCCCGCTGTTTCTAAAGCGCTAAAAGAGCTAGAGCATCAGTTAAACATTCAACTTATTGAACGTGCATCTAAGGGTAGAAAGCTCACCCTAAGCGAGGGCGGCCAAGCTTTGTATGATCACGCCCGCAGTATTTTTGCTATCGAAAAAGCCGCCATTGAAGATATTAAATCGCGAACAGGGCTTAAGCGCGGTACATTAGTTATAGGCACCAGCACCACCATTGCCAGTTATTGGCTACCGCCTTATTTAGCCAAATTTTGTGCGCAGTACCCGCATATAAAAGTAGAAGTACAAGTGGCTAATACCACGCAAATTGAGCATGCCTTACTTGAATGCACTATCGATTTAGCACTGGTTGAAGGCACACCTACCGAGCCGCACATTATTAGTAAGCACTGGCAAAGTGATTTAATGAGTGTGGTTATACCGAGCAACTTTAAGCCCACTAAAGACTTAAAAGCATGGTTAAACGAGCAGTTTTGGTTATTACGCGAGCCAGGCTCTGGCACGTTAGAAATGTCTGTAAAGTTATTAGCAGAGCATGGCGTACAAGCAGAGCAAAGTATGCAATTAGGCAGCAACGAAGCTATAGCAAGAGCTGTTGCTCAAGGTATGGGGGTCGCTTTATTGCCAAACGTAGTCACAGAAGATTTAGTGCAGTTAGGCAAATTAGCGCGCCTGAGCCAAAAAAATAACGAGCAACTCTCTCGGCCGCTATACCAACTGCATTATAAAGACAGACCGTCTTCGCATGCTGCACAAGCATTTGAAAAAAGCCTGTTTAGTGAATAGAGGTTATGTGAGTAAAATTAGAATTGAGCTGTAAGTCGTGTATATATAAGAAGCTGAAGGTCGAAGCATTATTGTTTGTTCTGCTTTGACTACAAATGCTTCTTAGCATATGAGCTCAGTGCTCTGCTTGACTCATATAAATCGAGGGCAATTTGAAACCAATGTGTCCAATGAATATTGTTACTCTTTTTGAGCAAGGAGATCATTTCTTTAAGCGTATCTGAGTAAAAACCTTAGATTACTCATAAATCATAATGCAAAAGCTGGTGCAAACTGTTAAGCGCTGGCTGATTTTTTATGTTTTTTTGAATCTTATTTTTTCCCATAAAGCCCTCAGATTAATACCGATTCCCATAAAATTTGGTTTCAATTCTACTATTTTTTCTTCACTTTTCGGTTCTTTGGAATTAACTCCAGCCTCATTACCTTTGGCTTTAAAACCTTCAACATTTTTGACTTTAGCTAAGGTTTCTTTTGAGGTCTTATTGTTCTTTAAATCAACATCTTTTGAATCTTCTATATCGAACATTGGCATATCCTATCCTTTGCTATTCAAGTACCCTATATACCATCTAACTATTTGTGCAATAGCTGAAAGACGGAACGATGTATTTGCTTGACTAACATCATCTGTACGGTTGGAGGCTTTTAATCCTCTGACCTGCCTTGCCTTTACCCCCGTATTAACATTTAAAAATTTTGCGCCAGTAATTGGCTTTGTTGCACAAACCTATCTGTAAAGGGTTTTTCAGCGATATAATTTTCAAATGAAGAAGCCTACACACAAAATCTACCGCACAACCAATTGGCCCGCATATAACCGAGCACTCATGAGTCGCGGAAATATTGCCATTTGGTTTGATCCTGCTACGTAATGGTATGCGCCATCAAAAGGCAAACAAGGGCGAAATCAAACCTACTCCGACGCAGCCATCCAATGCTGCTTAATGATTAAATCCTTATTTCGTCTGTCTTTACGTATGGTCACTGGCTTTGTGCAAAGTCTGATTAAACTTTGCGGATTAAATTGGATAGCTCCAGATTACACCACGCTTTGTAGAAGACAAAAGCATATTGATATTGTAATCAGCTACCAAAAAAGTAGCGATGGGCTGCATCTACTCATGGACTCTACAGGCATGAAGTTTCTAGGTGAGGGCGAATGAAAACGCAAGAAACATGGACCTGAATATCGTCGCCAATGGCGTAAACTTCATATTGGTATAGATGCTAAAACCCTACAAATACGAGCAGTTCAGCTTACAACCAATAATGTCAGTGATTCACAGGTGCTTGGTGATTTACTTAATCAGATTCCACAAGATGAGCAGATTAACTGTGTTTATACCGATGGAGCTTATGACACCAAGCAATGCCGTCAGGTCATTGCAGATCGGCAAGCGCATGCGGTGATTCCACCTAGAAAAAATGCGAAACCATGGAAAGATACAAAGAGTAGCTCGCTAGAGCGAAATGAATTACTTCGAACAATTAAACGTTTAGGCAGGACACTATGGAAAAAATGGTCAGGCTATCATCGTCGAAGTTTGGTTGAAACTAAGATGCATTGCATTAAATTATTAGGAGATAAACTCAGTGCAAGGAGTTTTGATAGCCAAGTGAATGAGATCCATGCACGTGTAGCAGTCCTTAACAGATTTACGGAATTAGGTCGACCACTTACCCAAGTTACGCCTTAAATTTGGCTCAATTAGGGACGCTTTGCATTTCAAATCTTTGTGCAACAAAGCCCCGCCAATGTAAAAATGACCCACTAGGGGATGCGGACAAAATTCAACCGGCGTTGACAGCTCGCGCACTTCGGGGGTAAATTTGGTTCGGATTTTGCTCATGATGACTCCATTGTCTCAAATAACGGAGCCTCCTCAAAATCCGGGGCGGTTCACTTCTATAGAAAGGAGAGAACTTTCCTCGACAAGTTGATGTCTGAGACAGGTATTGAGTACTTCGTGAAATAGATTAATCAAGATCACTCAACAGTATGCTTCGGTTGCACGACAAGACACTTAAAAATGTCCTTTCAGCAATATTGTTATCAAAAGAATTCTTTTTAGGATAGTAACCATGAAATCGCTAAAGCATCTAATTCCCGTACTTACATCATGTCTGTTAGGCATGTCCGCTGTCATTCCAGCAATTTCTCATGCGGCTCAAGAGGTACGAGTTTATGGCCCGGGCGGCCCAGCTCCCGCGATGAAAGAAGCCGCGAAGACATTTGAGGAAAAAACTGGCACACCAGTAATAGTTACCGCTGGCCCCACACCAAAATGGATTCAAAACGCAAAAGACGATGCTCACATTATCTACAGCGGATCTGAAACGATGATGACCGACTTCGCCCAGGCTATGGAGGGCGGATTTGATGAAACCAAGGTTAAGCCGCTCTACCTGAGGCCATTGGCAATACTTGTACGCCCGGGCAATCCTAAAAATATCAAGGGACTTTCCGATTTGTTCAAACCTGGACACAGAATTTTGGTGGTCAATGGTGCTGGACAAAATGGTGTATGGGAGGACGCAGCGGGCCGTAAAGGAAGTATTGAGTCGGTGAAAGCGTTCCGAAAAAATATTGCCAAATACGCCAAAAACAGCGCCATCGCAAAACAGGAATGGACTGATGACACTTCTTTGGATGCCTGGCTAATCTGGAACATTTGGCAAGTTGCGAACCCCACCTTGGCGGAAGTTGTGCCCATTGAAAAAGATTATGTTATCTATCGTGATACCGGTGTGGTGCTAACCAACAAAGGTGAACAGATCACAGCAGCGAAACAATTCGTTTCGTTCTTACAATCCGACGACGGTGCGGCTATCTTCAAAAAATGGGGATGGATTACTCAATAAAATAAGCTTAAGAACAGTGGTGCTTGCATGAGCAAGCTCACGTGTGCGCCACTGCCCTTGCATAATGATGTGGTTCTAGGATTTTAGACCACGCCTATAAGTGATAATCTACTCCCCAATAAGCATGGGAAATGCTTGTTTTTGGAGTCAACCATGACACGAAGAAAACGTCGTAATCATTCAGCAGAGTTTAAAGTTACAGATTAACCAGTGATTTTAGCGTTACCCGTCACGTTTGAGCTGAAACCAACTTATCAATAGAGATTATCATGTCAAATAAATATTCTAGGACTTACGCACTATTATTTATAGATTCTCTGTGGTAGCAGATGATTTTTATCGAGAATAAAGTCATCAATGAAGTTTTTGATCATTGGTCTAAATAATTTCTTCTGCCAACGATATATATTTTCAAAGATCCGCTCAAAATGGTTCTTTTGTATCTCAACGTAGGCCATCAAGGCTGAAAAAATATGATTCAAAATCAGTTTAGATCGTCTTACTTGAAACTTTTCAATATGACAAACCTGTTTAATCACCCGGTGATATTGCTCTATTTTCCAATGACTTGAATGTAATTCATGAAATCCCTCAAAGGACAATAAATCATCTTCATCTTGATGCACAATATAAAACCTCTGCTGTTCTTTTAACTGAGTCTTAAATAATTGTACAAAGCCAAAATCTTTGAGCCAGACTACTTGACCCTGATGGAAATCTGGCAATAAACGCAGTTGAAACCATTGTCCTTTTTCTGGGGAAACCTTACGGTTACAGTCGATACCAAACATAAATCGAATACCATATTTTCTTATGGTTTTTAGATTTCCAGTCGATGAATACCAACTATCACCTGTAATAAATTGAATCTTTGCACCCCAACTGAGTACTTCACTTAACATATCCATAAAGTAATCATTCTTGGTTTTACTTTCAGATTTGTCATAAATTCGGAAATTAATTGGAATATTTTGACCATTTTGATCTGTCGCATACAAGGTAATCAGATTAATACCCTTGACGGATCGGTGGTGTTTGCCTGACCAAAAATAGCTAACTAAGTCCATATGTTGACTATATGGTTTATCTAAAACAGTATCATCAATACTGACTATAAGTTTGTTATTATCAATATGTTGAATTGATTCTTGATATAGGTCGTGAGGTGTGTAATCTTCACGCTCTAGAAAGCGATTTACACTATCATGCGAGATATTATAAGTCTCGGCAAGTTGTGTGCAGCTAATAGAGTTCGGTTCTGTCATGAGAAAGCCCATATAAATGGGTAGAGTACAAGTTGCTGTAGAAGCATGTTTAATTCGTCTGATCACAGATACTTTATAAAGTATTTTAGTACTTTTTTGAATCCGTCAATGCGTAAGTCCTATATTCTATTAAATTTTCAATCCTCGTCAGCTTATCAGCGTTATCTTTGGTCGCTTGTGGCAATCAAGTCGAGAAAAATAGTCAAACAGATACCATCGCCTCAACGCCTCAAACAACTCAGCAGCGTCAGGCGATAACCACCATTCCTAACGTTCAAACTCAAATCTCAGATACATTGAAAAACAATACGTTAACGGTACATCGCGACCCGAACTGTGGCTGTTGTCATAGTTGGATTGAGCATGCTAAATCCTACGGTGTGATGATTGTTGACAAAGTCACCAGTAATGAGGCAGTTACAGCGATCAAAGCGCAGCATCAATTACCAACGTCAATGTACTCTTGCCATACCATCATAAGCCAAGACGGTTATGTGTTTGAGGGTCATGTGCCGGTCAAGTATATGGATAAGTTCCTACAAAACCCGCCCAAAGACGCTATTGGTCTAGCCACACCGGGTATGCCAATGGGTAGTCCAGGCATGGAAAAGGGTGATCAATTCAGTCCTTATACTATTATGCTGATAAAAAAAGACGGTAGTACCGCGCCTTATGCTAGTATTAAACAAGCAAACGAACAATATTGAAGATATTAGCCAGTACAGCGCTAGGTAACACTGATTGGGTCACGTCCGGCTATAGGACGTGGCTCTCATATAATATTACAGCAGATTGAGTAAGTTATTGACTGAAGTTACGCAGCCCTTTAAAAAAGCGCTATCATAACAAAAAAAGTAGTTTTTATAAGAACTACTGATTAGGACCTTGACACCCTGCTTTTTACTGGATAATCTTATTTCAACGCAGCAAAATCTGTGTGCAGGCGTGAGAACCTGATAAAATATCTAGGTGCAATTAAATGTCGCACTTGCGGCTATTTTTTTGCCTACTGTTAAGCAGTCCCTATGGTAGCTTAGCAGGGCAGCTTCGTGCTGGCTGATCCTAGATTCAGTATTCTCACCCCTGTTAAGTTGCCTCCATTGCCGTGAGAAGCGATGGAGATAATTAAACTCTTATCTAGGAAACTGCTATGCATACTAAATTCAATGATGCAAACCCATGCATGCCAAAAAACCTCGCTAAACAACTGATTGTCGAAAGCGCTAAACTTCTGAATCATCAACAACGCCAAGCCTTGCTCGATATTTTCATGACTTTAGATCAGGCGGAAAAAACAGCTGAAAAGACACTTCAGCAACATGCTGTAGCGCAACAAAGCACCCACAACTTTTCTCAAGATCACGAATGCCAAGAAGACAATCAGGAATATTGGTCAGGTCATTACTATGATTCTTACAGTCAAGAATATCCGGAAGATTGGGTAAAACGGACTCAGTCCACCCCACATCGTCATAAGTTCCCTAGAACTGCTTACTGATCGTGGGGGGGCCTCTTTAAAAGTAGGCATCATAATCCGAGCTACTCGACTGAGTTGGCTCGGATGAGGATGAATACCGGGGAAACTGAGGGATTTGAGAACCTGATGACAGTCGTTGATTTACATTTCAAAATCCAGTCCATGATGTTTAAGCCATCATAAACTAGACATTTTTATTGGTGAGAATATAGACATTTTGAATGGGTTCTAACACGTGCTGTTATTCCCAAGTAGAAATGTCCTACCTAATAACCAAATAGAAATGTCCTATATGGACATTTCCAAGTCAAACACAGGATTGAGATTTCGTTGTTCAATCGCTGTTTTCTGTGCTTGTCTACGTGGCATCTTTTGAGAACGATTGCGTTTGTTTTGGTGTTCCAGTTGTTCATGCTGTTGTTGAATATGTGCCAGCACAGAACCCAAACGTTTATTCTCAACGATCTCTCTCTGGTTGAGCTGACTTAATTTATCAAAGATGCTGTAATTGATTTTTCTTCCCTGATATTCAATGGCTACAGTACCATCCGGATATTCCAGGAACTCAAGATACTTGCCGCCCAATCTTTGATTTTCTTCGCTGTTTTCCAAGATATATACGCATTTATCATAAGTAATCGTCAAGCTGTTCGTGACCCTGCGGGGTTCACGCCAGGTAAAAACATCATCTAATTCTTCGGCTGTTTCAGCGATAGGCCGATGTAGATCCTTGGGATTAAAAGCCATCTTGGCGAATTTACGATTAAATTGCTCAATAAAGCACGGCAGCCACTTATTGGCATCTGCAATTGAACTGATGCCTTCTAGACGCATCTCCTTAATCAGACGATCCTGAAGCGTTCTATTGGCTCGTTCTACACGGCCTTTAGCTTGTGGTGAATTGGCGAAGATGATATCGATATTGAGGGTGCTGAGCACGCGTCCAAACTGGGTAATCTTGGTGTCTTTCTTACTGCTTTGATTGACCCTGAAGACTGAATGTTTGTCGCTGTAAAACGCTAAAGGCTTACCGTGCTGTTCGACATATAAACGTGTTGAAATCATATAGTCAAATGCTGATTCCGACTCACAGAAGCGTAAATGCTGCAATTTTCCTGTGGCATCATCGATGAATACTAGCAGACAGCATTTAGGTGCTCGACCTTCAAACCAATCATGGTGTGAGCCATCAATTTGGATCAATTCACCATAACAATCTCGGTTATAACGAGGCTGATATGGTCGTTTCAGGCGCTTGCAGCGAGGGATCCATAAATCGGCTGCAATCATCCAGGAACGCAGGGTTTCTACTGAAAGATCGAATCCATGCACGGTGGTGAGCTTTTCATGCGCTAAAGTGGGTCCGAAACCATAAAGTTGATCTGAAACAATATTGAGACACTTAAGTCTGAGTTCTTCAGGAAGTTTAGAATTGCTGATTTGGCCACGACCGGCATGGGCTAATGCAGCTGGACCTTGAGCTTTGTATTTTTGCAGTAAGCGTCTTATCTGACGTTCTGAAATATGAAGTAGCTGAGCAGCCTGGGACTGGGTGATGCGTTGATCGCAGATTTCTTGCAAGACCGACAATCGTTTAAGTTCTTTATCCGACATAGATACCAACATATCAAACCGTCCGCTAAGAAAATCGCAAAAGTGCGTATTCTAAAAGCGGACATTTTTACTTTGGAGAAACCGGACATTTCTACTTTGGGCTTACACGTGCATTTCGTAGAAGAGATTTTATGTTAAATAGCCCTCAACAGAGGGCTATTTTTAATACTAAAAATTACATGCTTTTAAGACATAAGGATTCATATGCTGCACCTTTAGCTAAAACAGTCTTCAGCTTACCATTCGTGGTTATTTGCAACAGTGCCCTTACTTCAAAGCCAAAATTTTTCGGGCACCATTAAGTACGAATAAAGAAACCAGTATGCCAATGATTAAGTCTGGATAAGCTGATCCCGTCCACGCCACGAGTACACCGGCAAATATAACGCCCATATTTACGACAACGTCATTCGCCGAGAAAATCCAACTGGCTTTCATATGTGCGCCATCTTCTCGATGACCAGAAATAAGATATAAGCATGTCACGTTAGCTATAAGTGCGAGCAGGCCAATAACAATCATGAGCGTTGATTCTGGCTCGCTTCCAAACATGAATCGTCTAATGACATCAACAATCACGATAACAGCAAGTAATAACTGAATCCAACCTGCGAAATGGGCTGCTTTTATTTGATATTTCGCAGCTTTTCCGACGGCATATAGCGCAATACCATAAACGGCTGCATCGGCAAACATATCTAGAGAATCAGCAATCAATCCTGTAGACGCAGCAATAATTCCGCTGATGAATTCTATAAAGAAAAGTAGAGCATTAATACCTAATAACAGTTTAAGTACTTTAGCTTGTCTCACAGGATCAGGTTCATTAGGTATATCGCCTGAAGAAAGCTGTGTTTCATCAAGTTTCGCCCCAAAACCCAGTCCTTCGAGTTTAGCCGTAATTTGCTGAATCCCTTCATTATGGAAGACTTTCAGTTTTCGATTGGGAAGATCAAAAGTAAGACCTTTAACTGCTTCAATATCTGCAAGAGCCATACGGACCATTTGCTCTTCAGCAGAGCAATCCATTTTAGGAATGGTATAGGTACTTGTTTGCTTAGCCTGTTGATTGCTTATATAAGTTTCAGTCTTCACAAGCTTTGCACCAAGACCCAAAGCTTCAAGTTTGGTGGTTATATTTTCATCTTTTTGATTATGTAGAACCTTTAAAGAACGGTTAGGTAAATCAAAGATGAGTTTTTGAACACCATCAATTGAAGATAGCGCCATACGAACCATCTGTTCTTCCGCAGAACAATCCATTTTGGGAACTAAGTATTCACTCATGTAGTGCGAATCTTTTAAAATGTCTTCAGTGCTTAAATTTTCTTTGGGATCAGAACCATAACAGGATTGAGCGGTATCTTCACAACTGTTTGAAGTGTTACAGCAAGGAGATGAAGATTTTTTTTCTTCCTCTTCACCACAACAGCTAAGCGTATTATCACAATTCTTTGAATTGTTTGCTTCTGCAATTGATGGATGATTTTCTTGTTGAGATTTCTTATCTTCGCATGGTGTTTCTTTACTACATCCACAACCACTCATAATTATACCCATTAAAAAAATTATAAACTTTGAATATTAGAATCCCTATAGTTACTATAGAGTCAAGAATCTTTGGAAATACTAACTCAATGCATTTAAAAATTGGTGAACTCTCTAAAAAAACCTCATGTTCAGTATTAACAATTAGGTTTTATGAAAAGGAAGGTTTAATTCCGGAACCGGAAAGAACGGAAGGAAATTACCGCCTTTACGATGTAGGCTATGTTGAGCGAATTAAATTTATTTTGAATTGCCGAACTTTAAATATGAGTTTGAATGAAATTCGTCAATTACTTACCTATAAAGACAAACCTGAGAAAAATTGTTCAGATGTGAATGAATTAATTGACTTACATGTCAGTGCTATCAGAGAAAATATAATCAAGCAACAAAAGCTTATTGAACAACTATCTGATTTAAGAGGTACTTGTGATGGTTTATGTACAATTGACCAATGTGGAGTTTTAAAAAATCTAGCTTGATTATCTAGACCTATGCTTTTTTCAAAAAATCGGCACTGTTGCAAATAACCACGAATGGTAAGCTGAAGACTGTTTTAGCTAAAGGTGCAGCATATGAATCCTTTCCATGGTCGGCATTTTCAGGGCGAAATCATTCTTTGGGCTGTGCGCTGGTATTGTAAATATGGCATTAGCTATCGTGAACTGCAGGAAATGCTGGCCGAACGGGGTGCGAATGTTGATCACACGAATATTTACCGTTGGGTTCAACGTTATACGAATCTAAAAATGGGAGCCTATAGCCACTGCTGTCCCATAGTTTGCTCTAAATAAAAAAACCTGAGTCTAAATAGTTAAAATATGAGTGCAAACAAACACTTTAACTATAAAGGACTCAGGTTTTGTCACATCAGAATACCGTATTTCATCAATTACTCAAACCCATTCTAAGACAAGATTTTGAACGTCTGGCTAAACTGCATCACTCTGGGCAAAAATTAAGATCAGCCACCCGCTGGGATCAGTTTGTTGCCATATTGATGTCCCAACTTTCTTGTCGGCAAAGCTTAAGAGACATTCAATCCAATCTCGAATCCCAGCAGGAAAAGCTTTATCATCTTGGCGCGAAGAGAATTGCGCGAAGCACCTTAGCAAGACTCAACGAAGAACAGCCCGCCAGCCTGTATCAGCAATTGTTCACACAGCTGCTTCAGCGCTGTGAAAACTCTAAAACTGCACATAAATTTAGATTCAAAAATCCGCTGTATTCACTAGATGCCAGTCATATTGATCTTTCACTGTCATTGTGCGCATGGGCAAAAGTGCATGAATCCAAAGCCAGTATTAAACTCAGTGTTGGCTTAAATCACAGCAATACCATTCCTGAATTTGTAGCGCTTGGGGATGGTATTGAAAATGATATGGTGCAAGGCAGAGCATTTAAATTTCCTGCTGGCAGCATTATCGTCTTTGATAAAGGATATGTTGATTATCAATGGTTTGCTCAGTTGACACTTCAGAACGTCAGCTTTGTAACCCGGCTACGCCCAAAGACAGTTTATCAAGTTAAATCAAGCCGCAGCGTATTAGAGACTAAAGGGATTATTGCGGATGAATGTATTGAATTGAGCAGTGCGCATGCCAAGAAAAGAGGCGCACCTGAATTATTAAGACGTATAGAGTTTTATGATACAGATAAGAAAAGAACATTCGAATTTCTGAGCAACAACTTTCATCTGGCAGCATCCACCATTGCTGCAATTTATAAAGATCGCTGGAAGATTGAGTTATTCTTTAAAGCCATCAAGCAGAATTTAAAACTGAAGTCATTTCTAGGTCGAAGCCGCAATGCGATACAAACGCAAATATGGATTGCATTAATTGCCTATTTGCTGGTGAACTTCGCTAAACACATGGCACAAGAAGGATGGAGTGTTCAGCGTTTACTGAGAATTATTCAGGTCAATTTATTTGAAAGGAAACTTTTAAGGTCACTCTTTGTGCCTGATAAAAAATGGCGAAAACAAGAAGAACCTCAATTGAGGTTCTTCTTGTGATATTTGTGGGACAGCAGTGGCCTATAGCTCCCATTTTTATTGTTAAACGTTGAATCCTATATGTTTTCCTGTTGGAAGCTCTACATCAATACGGAGCTTCCCACCCATTGCCTCAACATACTTTTTCATGGTTGAAATCTTAAGATCATTGCCACGATTTTCTATTGCTGAAAGCGATGGCTGTTTTATTCCCAAAGTTTCAGCAAGCTCTTTTTGAGAAATTTCGAGTTCTTCACGAATAAGATGAAGCTGATTTTCTAGCAGTAATTCATCAGCCATTTTTTGAATACGGGCTTGGCTCTCTGGAGAGCGGCTAGCTAACAATTCTTGCAGAGTCTTAGCCATTAGATTTATCTCCTAAAGTTGAAAGATGAAGTTCGTACTGCTGATCGGCAATATCTAACATCTCTTTATAAAAACGCTTTTTACCGCCTTTATCAGCAATACATAGAACAATAGCCTGTCGTAAGGGATCAAATGCGAAGAAAGCTCTTAAGGGTCTACCGCGATGTTGAACACGCAGTTCTTTCATATTGGTAAATTTAGACTCATACACAGTATCTACTAAAGGACGGCCTAAACTCGGTACCTGCTGCTGTAGAACAACCAGGGCAGCTAGGACCTTCTCTTGTGTAGGTTCATCTTGCTGTTCAAGCCACTGATTAAATAGATCTGTCGTAATGACTGTCCACATACCACAACCAAAATATAGATTATAGTCTATATTTTAGGGGCATTATGTTTGTTTTGCAAATGAGAAAGGATAGGCAATAAAAAACCCCGACATCCTGTCGGGATTTTTTCGTATTTGGTATTAGGGTCAACTCCTGTCATCCCTCGCGTCCTGTCGTTGATCTTCTTATTTTTATCTGGAACATCCTGTTCTCAATGAAGCCATGATATGCAATCTGGTGGTGTCTGCCTATTGGTGATTTTCTTGAAAGCCTGTACGCCAGAACGTACATGCAGATATCCTCAAATTATCCCAAGAATTGTCCGCAGAAAATGGGGATAAAAGTGGGTTATTGAGGCATTGAGAAATCAGGAAAAACTGAAATTTTGAGCATTTTTTAACCTATTTTATTGGCAGAATATGACAAAGTTGCTTAAAAATCAGCCGACTTGTTTCGGAGTCGGCTTTTTACCTATTTTTTAGTCATGACTATTTTTTTAAATAATTGAAAAACAATAACTTTTTATAATTCTTATATTTTTTTCTTTATTTTTCAATGGTATAATACAATCTTTAAAGCCCCTTTTCTCCAATCGGGGCTTTTTTATGATTTATTACGTTCTCTAATCCCCCCATTTCTCTTAGGTCTCTTTTGTTAGCGCTGACTGGATATTGACGGTCATTTAATTCACAGCTTTAACCAAATCGAACTATATACATTTTCAAATTTCGTACTTGAGCGAAAGTAGGAAAGTGTTGCCTGGAGAGAATAAGAAATGGGTTCTACACGACTATTGACCAATATTATTCAGCGTAAAGTCATGTTGCCAGAAGAAATGTCACCTTCAATGCAGCGTGACAATTTTGAAGTGACACTGACTGATTTTGAAAAGCATCCAATCATCAAATGTTTATTTAAGGCGGATAACCAGCGTTCTACGGAATGTTGGAGCGTGCAAGAAATTGCAAACTTTATTGAGGATTGCACAGAAGATCAAAACATCAATTTATGCATTTTGTATTGGAAAGATATACACAGCAATATTTACATTATTGATGGAGCACATCGTCTTTCCTGTATCTATGCGTGGATCAATAGATATTTTGCGGATGAGCAAGTCCCTCAAGCACCTAATTTCAATGATCAACAAAAACAAGATATTCGTTACCTCCGCAATTATTTAGGAGATCTTGCTGATTTTCAAAAAATTTGTACTGATGCCGAATTTGCAGAAAAAAAATCGAAATTAGGCGATATTAAAATCAGTTTCCGGCAGGTACTGGGGACCCCGGAAGATGCGCGACGGGTATTTCAATCGATTAACTCAGATACTAAACGTCTAGATAAATATGAGGAATATCATCTCAGAAGTCGCGGTAGTGACGCGTATTATGCGATCTATGCCTGTTGTTATATCAATGACAATAAATCTAACTTGGAAGAGCTCCAATATACACGTTTAAATGAGCTGATTGAGTTAGGGGAGAGGATCCATCAGCTCCTTTTTTCGACCATTTTATTAGACAATGAAATGAGTCATGGCAAAAAAATTGGCCTGGTCAATGAGCTGATGAATATCATTGCGGGTGATCAGATTCATAATATTATGAGTCTGAATCAGGGGGAGCGCGTTGAAAACCTAATGTCGCATCTGTTGACCATTCTTTGCAGAATAGCGACGCCTGTAAAAAATGCTGGGGTTCCGAGTTTGGGCTTACATCCATACTTATATTTTTATAAGGATCAGCGTTTTCAGATTACTTCTTTTCTTGCATGGTTTTCAATTGTGTATGAAATTCATGAAAGCCGCATGCAGATTCATCATCGAAAGATTAGTTTCAAGGACTTCACCCGGGTACGCCGTAGTATTGAGTTCTTGATCGCCAATTTCCCCGTGGCGACCACCGAAACGGTCGGCAAGTTCGGCAGTGGTATCAAGGGCTATGATCGGCTACAAATTGTCTATAAAGCCTTTATTTGCTTAAGCTTGGAAATGGAGGTTGATTTTGATGATGAGGAATGCCTGAATACCTTTATTCTGTCCATGTCTAAGGCCTTCAAGTACATAAACTTTAACGAGTTTTATGTCGAAAGATTTTTGGGTGGTTATGATGATGCAGTCGTCAAGCATGTGGTGGGATATGTGGAGTCGATTAGTCCAATTTCTCGGTCAAAGCCCAAGGCCTTTTCGGCATTAACCAAGAGTCTGCTTAAGCACAATTTTCTGGTGGGTAATCATAACTTTTGCCTCATTTGTGATGGATTGATCTATCTTGATTCTACTGAATCGGATCATCGGATTGCCAAAGCCGTAGGTGGGCAAGGTGTTCTAGAGAATGGTCTGCTGGTTCATCCCATCTGTAATAGAATGAAATCAGATCTGAGTCTGGAAGAGATTAGAGCGGATTTGTTTGGTGAATTACTGTATTAATCAACAGAGCGATGAGCTCATTTTTGCAGATGTATCAATGATTAATCACATGATTTAACTTTTGATACATTCAGCCAATGTGGTTATTTTTAATTCAGTCCAGAATCACAACCAGAAACTAGCTGTAGTTTCTGAATGACCGTCAAGGTCCTTAGTTTCGCCCATAGATTCCCTCTGTGGGCTTTTTTTTGATCAAAAATTGTATAGATGCTCTAAAATAAACCTTTTAGCATTTCATAAGCAATTAGGATTAAGGCTGAGACCATCAGCACAACAAAAATGAGTTCCACTCTAGTTAACATCTTAGTTCCATTTACTTTTCACTTAATTTATATAGCAGTTAACTCGTAGCATCAATGAAATAACATGACATGGAAAATAATCAAAAAGACAGAATTTGGATTTTGATCAGATCTGCATGTTTACATGCTTCTACAGCAGCTTTGAATGTTTCACTTAACCTTTAAACTTTTCTTAAAACTAAATATATTTACATATACATTCTAAAATTTGATAGAATTTATTAAAACTTTAGATTCTAAGTGTAAATAATGAGAAGCGCTAATATTCGACGTGATGGCTACTTAAAATTTCTGAATACATGGCAAGACCGTGATGTCATTAAAGTACTTTCAGGTGTGCGTCGCTCTGGAAAATCCACCTTATTGGCGATGTTTCAACAAGACCTAAAAGCACAGGGTGTACAAGCCGAAAACATCATTGCCATCAACTTCGAATTTATGGAATTTGAAGAACTCACCGATTACCGTAAACTACATGATTATGTATTGTCCAAAGTTGATAAAAGTAAAAAAAACTATGTTTTTTTAGATGAAATACAACATGTTACAAATTTTGAGAAAGTAGTCGACTCTTTATATGTTCGGGATTATATCGATTTATATATTACAGGCTCAAATGCATTCTTTCTAAGTGGAGAACTTGCGACTTTACTTACAGGACGCTATATAGAGCAACATGTTTTACCCCTTTCATTCCAAGAATTTAAACAGTGGCATATTGAAAATAATCCGATCATCCAACAATTATCAAATCGTGATTTGTATGCCATGTATACGCGCAGTAGTTTCCCTTATACGCTTGCCATGACTAGCCAGCAGGAAACTTATGATTACTTGCAAGCGGTCTATGCCAGTGTAATGTTTAAAGATGTTATTCCACGTTTGAATACTGCCGATATTAACTCTCTCGAGCGTGTCACAAGATATTTGGCAAGCGTGACAGGCTCAGCTATTTCCATCAATAAAATTAAAAATACCTTTGTTTCAAGCGGGGTTAAAATCTCATTTGAAACAGTAAAACGCTATATTCAGGGCTTACAGGACAGTTTGTTATTTTATAGTGCCGCACAATTTAAAGTACGCGGGCGTGAGTTATTACAATCCTCTGAAAAATACTATTTAGTTGATGTCGGATTGCGCCGGATTATGTTGCCTGATGCTAATGCTGATCAAGGTCATATCTTAGAAAATGTGATTTATCTTGAGCTTGTCAGACGAGGTTATACGGTCTATGTAGGGCGGGTTGATGAATATGAAATTGATTTTGTTGCTGTCGATACTTTACAGAATTTAACTTATTATCAGGTGGCATTAGAAACGCTCAATGAGGAGACACTCAGCCGAGAGTTACGTCCATTACAGAAAATTTCTGATTCGTATCCCAAATATTTACTTACCTTAGACACGATAGGGGCTGAAGCAAATTATAATGGTATTGTAAAAATGAGTGCTCTCGATTGGTTGCTATCTGAAAATAAGTAAAGTTGAGGGTAGACATGAATACTCTTATTTATTGATTAAAACTCAAAGACTTTTCAGCATCATCCAAGAATGTATTCAAGCATAATTTCTGCTCCAATTGTGATGGATCGATTTACCTCGATTCGATTGAGTCAGATTATCATGATTGAGCCAGAGTCGCTTACTGAAAGTAGCGAGAATTGCGCTGGAGTTTCTGAAGGATATTAATTCCTTAGTTTGCCCATTCATCCATCTGGGCATTTTTTTTGATTAAAATACAATGCGGTTCTTGCTAAAAAATGACGGCACCCACCATAAAACACAATATTCCAAAAATAATCCAAGGCCAGATCTTTGTCTTCGGTTGTTCTAAATTCTGAGGATTATATTCCGTGTGTTCTAGCGATGTCGGTTGTGGAACACGGGTCTTTTTAGAGTAAGGTTGGTGTTTAGAGTAAGATAGTCCCGTACCTGGAATGCCGACACTGGTTCGCGTACCTTTTTTTCCAATATTTAGAGAAGCACCAGGTTTGCCAATGCTGGCACTGCTGATGCCTTTATGGGTCAGATTAATTTTAAAACCCGGGAATAATTTAATACTTTTACGAAATCTAAAACCCATATTGCTCTCATTCTAAAACTTAGCTCAATTCACGCGCTATACCAGGATCCATGATCTGCTAGAGATCGTACTTTGACGGCTATCATCAGGATACTAGTATATTTTTTATCTGGTGATTGCAATACTACCTTTAAATACCGTCAAAAATCTTTACTGTATATTTGCTGTAGGGTAATCTTAAAACTACTATTTATTGACTGATTGGTATATGACGACAGATAAGCATGAAGTCCTTCTCAGAATGAGAGCCATTGAACTCCTTGCATACTGGGAAGGTCGTTTGGTTACCAATCGTTTGATGAGCTGGTTTGGACTTAGTCGACAGCAGGCTTCTGCGGATATCAAGCGCTATAATACGCTGTATAACCCCGATGCCTTGATTCATGACCCCTCCGTCAAGGGTTATGTGCCTAAAGCCAGCTTCCAGCCTGTACTGACTACAGCGCATATCAATGAATATCTCAATATGCTCTCGGGCTTGGTCAGTGAATCGCATGCCCTGATTGCGATGCCAGAACCGAATCTTGCAGCAGTTCAATTACCTGATCGCAGTGTACGTCCTGAAGTGATTCGGGAAGTTTTGCGTGCCTGCCGAAACCAAAACACTTTAAAAATGATTTATGCCTCGATGCAGAATCCGCAGTGGCATGAACGCATCATTTCCCCACACACCCTGGTGTATACCGGTTTTCGCTGGCATGTCCGTGCCTATTGCCATCAGAGCAAGCAGTTTAAGGACTTTTTACTCTCCAGAATTGATCGCACACCTGTTGTGGTGGCGATTGAGTCAGTAGACCCTGCTCAGGATCAGCAATGGCATGAAGAAATTGTACTGACGCTGATCCCTAATCCAAAATTGAATGAAGCTCAAAAAGCGCTGGTCGAAAAAGACTTCGGCATGCCTGATGGCAGATTACAGATTCCGGTGAAAAAAGCCTTGGCTCACTACACCTTGCAGCGCTATCAGGCCGCGATCACGCTGGCTGAGGCGGAAGATGCCTTGAAATATACCTTAGTGTTACAAGGTTCAGATATCGAAAAGCTGTCGTCTTACCTGTTTGATCAAGCTTCATAGGAGATTGGCTATGTTAGAACAATTTCATTATGACAGTGACCTAATTGGTGGCTCACTGATGGTACGTGAAAGCCGGCTGATCGCGGATCTGTTATTACGAGAGGCGACTCCAGAACAATGGTATCAGGCAATTCAGGTTGACAATATTCTGCAAAAAAGAACGCCTGCTTCAGCTCAACGCAATGCCACCGCTATTCGTAAGCGTCTGGAGCGCTTGGAGCCTGATTTCTGGAAAGCACTACGTGATGGGGATGATGAGCTGGCGACCCAGGTGGCTTTTTGTGGCGCACTGGAACGCAACCTGTTGCTGCTTGAGTTTATGGAAACGGTGATGAGGGATGCCTATATCTCTCAGGCGCAATACTTGGACAGTTATATCTGGTCAGATTTTTTGGATGAACGCTCACAACGTGATCCGGATATCTGTGATTGGAAAGAGTCCAGCAAGAAAAAAATGGGGCAGGTGGTGTTTCGCATGCTGGCAGAAGCCGGTTACTTAAAAAGTACCCGTAAGCTGGAGTTGCAGCGCGTGATCGTCAGAGCAGAGCTGCGTAGCCTGTTGGAAGAACATTATAAACAACGCATTAAAAGATCTATGGAAGTGTCGGTATGGACGCGTTAGTTGTAGAGGGGCAGCAATGAGTCAAACAATACATGAGCGTCTGAACCAGATTCCAGAGCGAATTCTTTCCACTGAGTTTCTCACTGGACAAGGATTGGGCAATGAAATTGGCTTCTGGATTTTTGATTATGCACCTGAAGATGAGTTGAAGGTGCGCGAATATCTGCATTTTCTAGACGGGATGCTGGAGAAAAAACACAGTCAGCTGAAGGTGGTGAATATCAACCTGCTGCAAGCCGTGGTGGATTATCTGGCTGAGCGTAACTTCATCGATAAAGCCATTCAAATGCAAAAAGCCAAAGGCGATGAAGCGCTGCTCAAAGCCTTAAAGGGCCCACTGCATATGGATAAGTTCGCGCCCTATCTGGTGAGTAAATATGCCACCAATGCGCAAGATATTGTGTTGATGACTGGGGTAGGGTCGGTTTGGCCACTGTTACGTGCCCATCACTTATTGAATAGTTTGCATTCGTTACTGGGACATAAGCCAGTGGTGCTGTTTTATCCAGGCTATTACGACGGTCAAGCTATGAGTTTATTTGGAAAGATTCCAAGCAACAATTACTACAGAGCATTCAGATTAGTGCCTTAAACACGGCAAATAGAAATAAGAATTCGGGGGAATGGATTGAGATGAACATTAAAGAACTTTTTTACAAGCCATTAGATCGTGCGATAAACGGGGTGGTCAAGGCAGATCAGAATGACAATACCACGGTATATCAGGAACTCGATGAATACGTGGTCACCAATGAGCTGGAAAAGCATTTTCGGGACTTTTTCCAGTCTTATGGTACAGACCTAAGCGATCCTTCGATTGCCAACCGAGTCGGTGTGTGGATTTCAGGCTTCTTTGGTTCAGGTAAATCACACTTCCTGAAAACCTTGTCGTATATTCTGGCCAATAAAGTGGTACGCGATGCGGAAGGTAACGAACGCAGTGCTGCAGAATTCTTTGATGAAACTAAAATCCGCGATGCATTTATCCGTGCCGATATTGGCAAGGCCGTTAGCCATCATGCCGATGTCATCCTGTTTAACATCGACAGTAAAGCCAGTTCCAATGACGATGGCAATCCGATCCTGAATGTGTTTTTACGTGTGTTTAACGAGTATCAGGGTTTTAGTGCTGACCATCCACATATTGCCCATATGGAACGTCACCTGAGCCAGAAAGGTGTCTATGAACGCTTTAAACAGGCGTTTGAGGAATCCAGCGGCATGTCCTGGCTAGAAGAACGTGACGGCTATCAGTTCTATCAGGATGATGTCGAAACCGCAATTTCCCAAGCCCTCAACTTATCAGCAGAAGCTGCGCATAAATGGTTTGAGGATTCTGAGCAGACCTTTAGTGTTTCGGTGGAAAACTTCTGTCAGTGGGTGAAAGAATACCTGGACAGCAAAGGACCCCAGCAACGCATGTTGTTCTTGGTCGATGAAGTGGGGCAGTTTATTGGCAGCGATACCCGCTTGATGCTGACACTGCAAACCATTACTGAAAACTTGGGTACGATCTGTAAAGGCCGCGCTTGGATTATCGTCACCTCGCAGGCAGACATCGATGCTGTTTTAGGTGAGATGTCTTCTTCCAAAGCCAATGACTTCTCCAAGATTGCTGGACGTTTTAAAACCCGTTTATCACTGTCCAGTTCCAATACCGATGAAGTCATCCAGAAACGTTTATTACGTAAAACCCCGGAAGCTGAAGCACTGCTCAGATCAGTGTTTGAGCAAAAGGGCGATATCTTAAAAAACCAGATCACCTTTGACCGTTCAGGCCCAACACTCAAGAACTATGAGGGTCCAGACAGCTTTATCCATAACTATCCTTTTGCGCCGTACCATTTCCAGCTGGTGCAGAAAGTTTTTGAAGAAATCCGTAAGGTCGGTGCGACCGGTGCACACCTGGCCTATGGTGAACGGTCCATGTTGGATGCGTTCCAGATGGCCGCGAATGCGATTGCTACAGATGAAGTCGGTGCCCTGGTTCCTTTCCACCGCTTCTATACTTCAGTGGAAGGATTTCTGGATACAGCAGTGAAGCGTACCATCGACCAGGCAGGGCAAAATAAAACCCTGGATGGTTTTGATGTGCAGATGCTGCGTACCCTGTTCATGATCCGCTATGTCGATATCATCAAAGGTACGCTGGATAACCTGGTGACTTTGTCGATTGAGAAAATTGATGAAGATAAGCTGGCATTGCGCAAGCGGATTGAAGAGAGCCTGCAGCGTCTGGAAAAAGAGAGCCTGATTACGAGGAATGGCGATGAGTTCCTGTTCCTGACTAATGAAGAACGCGATATCACCCGTAAAATTAAAGCCACAGACTTAGCGGCTTCAGAAGAAAATAAAGAGTTAGCTAATCTAATCTTTAAAGATTTACTGCGCGATCAGAACAAATACCGCCATCAAGCCAACAAGATGGACTATCAGATTGGTCGTTTTCTGGATGGTCATAGCCTGGATGGCAAGTATGAGAGCGATTTGAAAGTTGAAATCATTTCTCCGCTGGATACGGAATACAACCTCTACACAGAAGCTTTCTGCATTGGTAAGAGCGCCGAGGCCGAAGGGCAGGTGCTATTTAAACTGGCAGACGATAAACAGTTCTTTAATGAACTGCGCACCTGGCTGAAAACCAATAAATTCATCCGCTTAAATGATGATGGCACTCAGTCCGATATCACCCGTATCCTGGCAGACCGTGGCCGTGAGAACCAGGAGCGAAAAAAACGCCTGCGTGCCCGGGTCGAAGAAATGTTGCTGGACGCGGAAAGTTATGCCTTGGGTCAACATTTACAACTTTCATCTTCAAGTCCAACCACCAAGCTGGATGAGGCTTGTCGTTATTTGCTGGAAAACACTTATACCAAACTGAGCTATCTGCAAGTCTATCAGCAGGATGCCTGGCGTGAACTGAACGCCGTCTTGACTGTCGATGATATGGCGCAGCTCGGATTGTCTCTGGATGGCGGGCAGAGTAATCCGAAAGCCCTACAGGAAGTAGAGCAGTACATTGCACTACGGGCCACTGGTACAGAGCGTATTCTGGTCTCAGATGTGATAGATCGTTTTGTCAAACGCCCTTATGGCTGGCCAGATACCGAGATTTTACTGTTGGTGGGTCAGCTGGCTGCGATGGGGTGGATTTCTCTGCAGTTAAATGGCGGCAGCTTACAGTTAAAAGATGCCTTTGAGCCTTTACAAAACAGCCGCCGTCGCCGTGATGTGTCGATCATTAAAAAACGCCAGACTGATGATCAGGTGTTGAAACAGGCACGCCAACTCACCCAAGACCTATTCTCGGCTATGGGACCAGCGACAGAAAAAGAGCTGTTTGAATTCTATACCCAACATTTTAAAAACTGGTTAGCCAACTTTAAGTCGTATCAGAGTAAAACTGATGTTGGGCAGTTCCCGGGCAAGAAAGTGATTGAAAAGTCGATTCTGACTTTGGAACGTCTGCTGGCCAATAGCGACAGCTTTGATTTCTTTAAGGCCGTGGTTGAGAACAAGGACGACTATCTGGATCTGGAAGAAGACTACCGTGATATTCATGAGTTCTTCAGCAATCAGATGCCAAGCTGGCAGCAACTGCAGCAGGCTCTACGTCATTTTGAGAAAAATAAACAGGCATTGGGCAGTGATGAGGTGGCAAAGAAAGCCCTCTCTGAATTACATCGTATATCCACCCTTGAATCGCCCTACGGCCTGTTAAATAAAATCGCTGATTTGGTTCGCACCGTGGAAAGTGTCAATCAACGCTTACTAACTGAAAAACGCAGTCAGGCGCTAGAGCAGCTGGATGACAAGATCAAACAGCTGGAAGCTGAAATCAAGAACAGCGGCATTGCTACAGCTGAGCTGAGTAACAAGCTACTGCGTCCGCTGCAATTGCTCAAAGCGGATATTGAAGTGGAAAGCAGCCTGTCCACCATCTATATGCTGCAAACCCAAACCGCCGTCGAGCGTTTTGATGAAGCCTTGTATGAGTTGGAAAGCGAAGTTCAGACTGAAATTCAACGTCAGGCCAAAGCGGCACAACTGGCTCAGAGCAAAGCAGAGAGTGTAACCAACACTGCAACCACCTCCAGCCCAGTTACATCAACACCTGCTGCGAGTCCGGTACAGCCTGCGACAGCCGTAGTGCCACCGAAACCTGTTGTCGAAGTCGATGTCGCCAGCATTTACAGCAAAAGCTCCAGCAGTGTCTATCTGGAAACAGAAGAATCAGTGGATCAGTTTGTAGACGCACTCAAAGCTGAATTGAAAAAAATCGTGAGTGATAAAAAGCGTGTGCGTATCCGCTAACTCGGGTTAGGGATATCGGCATCAGTCATTAATTAAAGGTTTAAAGATGAATACCAGTCATATTAAAAAATACGCACCGCAAGCACGAAATGATTTTATCGCAGCGATGCGCAAGCAAGCCGCCAAATATGGCATCACCGCAGACAGCATTTTACCGGCTGAACAGAAAGGCGACTTGCTGCTGATTGGCGATCAGGTTTTTCCGCTATCAGTCATGAAACCACGTGACAAGCTGATCAAACGCATTCAAACCAGCAGTTTTGAGCAGACGATTGATTATATCGCTTATAGTTGGTTTAACCGTCTCTGTGCCATTCGCTATATGGAATGCAAAGGCTTACTAGATCATGGTCGCCGTGTACTCAGCAGTGCAGATGGCAGTGCAGGCTTGCCGCAGATTCTGGAAGAATGTCTGGATATTGACCTACCAGGTTTAGATGCCAGTCGTGTGGCCGAACTCAAACTGGATGGCAATAAAGACGAAGAACTCTATCGTGAATTGTTACTGGCGCAGTGTCATGCGTTGAATCAGGTGATGCCACTCCTGTTTGAACAGGTGTCTGATGAATCTGAACTACTATTACCTGATAATTTGACCAAAACCGATTCTTTGATTCGTGATCTGGTCAGCAGCATTCCAGAAGAAGACTGGTCGGATGTGCAGATTATTGGCTGGCTGTATCAGTTCTATATTTCTGAAAAGAAAGACCAGGTGATTGGTAAAGTCGTCAAGAGTGAAGATATCCCTGCCGCGACACAATTATTCACTCCAAACTGGATTGTAAAATATCTGGTACAGAATAGTGTTGGTCGTTTATGGCTGATGGCACAGCCTGATAGTACGCTGGCCAGTGAATGGGAATACTATATTCAGCCAGCGGAACAAACTGATGAAGTCAATGCCCAGTTAAAACAGCTGATTAATGTCCGTATCAGTGAAGATGGCGATACCTTAAACCCTGAAAGTATTAGTGTGCTGGATCCGGCCTGTGGTTCGGGGCATATTCTGGTGGAAGCTTATGACTGCTTAAAAGCGATTTATTTAGAACGTGGTTACCGCAGTCGTGATATTCCACGTTTGATTCTGGAAAATAACCTGTACGGCATTGATATTGATACTCGTGCGGCACAGTTGGCGAGTTTTGCGCTGTTGATGAAAGCACGTGAGGATGACCGCCGTTTATTTAGCAATCCACCAAAGCTGAATATCATTGCGTTACAGGATAGTCAGCCAGAACGTTTAGATGCATTCAGTCAGGATCTGGCAAGTACTGATATTGCACAGACAGATTTAAAGGAACTGTTGGACCTATTTGAACATGCTTCAACCTTTGGTTCTTTAATTCAAATCCCTGAAGCATTTGCGAAGAAACTACCTGATTTAGAAAGCAAGCTGAATAAAGCATTAGAATCAGGCGATATTTTTTCGCAGCAGTCAGCCCAAGAACTGTTACCTTTAGTAAAGCAAGCCAAGTTATTGGCCAAACAATATGATGCCGTGATCGCTAACCCGCCATATATGGGGGGGAATGGTATGAATATAGTACTTAAAGACTTTACCAAAAAGAAATTTCCAGACAGCAAGTCAGACCTATTTGCCATGTTTATTGAGCGTGGCTTTGTATGGAGTAAGGACAGTGGCTTTAACAGTATGGTGACCATGCAAAGCTGGATGTTTCTATCTTCTTATCAAGCGATGCGTGAAAAAGTCCTTGCAGATAGAACTATTCAAACAATGGCGCATTTGGGTGCAAGAGCATTTCCTGAAATCACAGGTGAAGTAGTACAGACAACCGCTTTTGTGATGCAAGGTAAACATCTAAACGGATTTAAACCAGTATTTTTCCGTCTTGTAGATACTGAGCAGGATCAAAAAGAGATTGAATTAAAATCAGGGCTAAATCGCTTTGATTCGACTGTTCAAGATGATTTTAAAAAAATACCGGGTAGCCCTTTGGCTTATTGGGTAAATAATAATTTCATTGATATCTTTTCAACATGCAATAAATTATTAGAGAATTATCCGAACATTTCAAAAGGAATCTTTACAGGTGATAACAACCGTTTTTTAAGGTTTTGGTTTGAAGTTTCTAATAATGTATTAGGTTGGAAAAAATACTCTAAAGGTGGCAAAAGAAGAAAGTGGTACGGAAATACAGAGCATGTCTTAAATTGGAAAGATAACGGTAATGAGTTGAAATCCTTTTCAGGTTCTGGTTTAGGTGCTAGTAAGTACTATGGTAGAGAACATTTAACATGGTCCGGCCTTACTGGTGGAGATATTTCATTCAGATATGAGAAAGCAGATATATGGTTTGATGATGTTTCACCGTCTATTATTTTAGATGAAAAAAATAATTATCTACTAGGTTTACTTAATTCTAAACCTATTCAATATATTTTAGATATGCTTAATCCAACACTTCATTATCAAATAGGTGATATTAAGAAAATCCCATATATAGAACGTGATAAGGAGATGGTTACTAAATTAGCTGATGAATTGGTGGGTTATGCTAAAGTTGATTGGGATTCCTACGAAACATCATGGGACTTTACTCAAAACCCAGTTATCCGTACGGGGCAGCCAAACTTAGAACTAGCCTTTAACACATGGCAACAGCAAAATGCTGATGCCGTCGCTGAAATGAAACGTCTGGAAGAAGAAAACAACAAACTGTTTATTGATGCTTATGGTTTACAGGATGAACTCACACCAGAGGTTCCTGATGAACAGATCACTTTAACTCGTGCCGACCGTGAAAAAGACAGCCAGCGTTTAGTCTCTTATGCTATTGGTTGCATGATGGGACGTTATAGCTTGGACGAACCAGGTCTGATCTATGCCCATGCAGGCAATCAAGACTTTGGTGCCAGCCGTTATCAAAAATTCCCAGCCGATGCTGACGGTATTATTCCATTGACCGAAATGCACTGGTTTGAAGATGATGCTACACATCGTATTCGAGAGTTCTTAACTGCGGTTTGGGGTAAAGACACGCTGGATGCCAATATGCAGTGGCTTGCAGAAAGCTTGGATAAAAAAGCCAACGAAACTGCTGAAGATACGATTCGCCGTTACCTAGCGAGTAAGTTCTATAAAGACCACATGCAAACCTATAAAAAGCGCCCGATTTACTGGTTATTTAGCAGTGGTAAACAGGGGGCTTTCCAGGCGTTGGTGTACTTGCACCGCTATAACGAAAGCACCTTGGCACGTATGCGTACCGAATATGTCATGCCACTGATTTCAAAAATGGCGGCTATGGTTAATTCTTTGCAAAGTGAAATCGAAAACAGTGATTCAGCTGCTGAAATCAAACGCAAAGAGAAAGAGCTACAAAACTTGCATAAGCAACAGGCTGAGCTGAGTACTTTTGAAGAAAAACTACGTCATTATGCCGATCAGCGTATTGCACTGGATCTGGATGATGGGGTGAAAGTGAACTATGGTAGGTTTGGGGACTTGTTGGCTGAAGTTAAAGCAGTGACGGGGGAGAAATAATGAATAGCTTTTCTTCCACACTAGATCATGCAGAGGTGGTTGCATGAACTTAAGTCAACTTCAACAAGGCCTGGAACAAGCCTTTTATACTGAACAGCATCGAATTGTCTTTTGGTACGATGCAGAACAGTCATTTACTGAAGAAATCAAAGCCCTAGAGCTAAATGATGTCCAGATTCTGAATATGGCAGAAGAATCCAGCCTTGCGATTAAGCTTAAACTGGAACTTGAGGATCAGCAGGGCAAATACTTGCTGTATTTTCCAAGTCCTGAGCCTGAAACTGAAAAAGACTGGTTACTGGACATCAAGCTCTATTCACGCATCTTCTATGCCGATCGTTTCTCGATTATTTTCAATGAGCTGGGTTTACAGCAGCAGAGTCTAAGAGAACATCTGGCCAAACGTGAAGAATTCCTTAAAGCCAAAGCCCGTCTGAGCACCTTAAAACGTTATATCCAGCCTGATGCAGATGCACAGGATCTAGATATGGCCATGATTGCAGCTGTGGTCAAGGCTGACAGTGCCGAACTCATGCATATCGTTCTGGCGCTAGCAGATGAAATGGTACAGCAGAATCTGGATCTGGAAGTCAATCCAGACTCCTTTGCTGAGCTGGAAAAATTCCAACTGGTGCCAGCTTTGGTCACCGCATTACAGGCGGAAATTGGTTATCCAGCATCGGTTGAAGAATTGAATGGGGAAGTACCATTCAAGCTCGGTACGTTCTTTATCCGTTTGATGACTACAGGTTTCTGTGAAAGCTTGGGCGATATACCGCTATGGGCTCAAGAACTGGTAATGTCTTCTGTCAGCTCCCGTGCAACAGCCAGAGCCTTTTTGTCGCGCTGGAGAGACAGTTCCAAATACTACCCAACCTTCGATACACTCTCCCAGACCGTGGCAAATGCACTGCGGATCCAGGAGAAGGTCGGGGCCTTTGATCTGGAGCAGCTGCTGGATGTCATGACTTTTGAAGTGATTGAACAAAAGATCATTGTCGATCTGGCCAGCCAGATCCCTGCAGCAACCAAAGCTGAACTGGAACATTTCAGAACGATTATTTCTACCCGTCTGGATGGCTATTGGGCTTCCAAACATAAGGATGATGCAACACGCCGTAAATACCGTACCGTCTATACAGCGTTGCAGGCAGCGATTGAGCTGTTCAGTCTGCGACTACAGTTTGATGCCGGTTTCTATTTCGACTCCAGCGAAGCCTTGTATAAAGCCTATGAACAGGAGCTGTATCGCTTTGATATGGCCTATCGTCATTACAGTGCAGCTTCTCAACGCGCTCATGTCGATATCCTGAAAAAACTCGATGAAGAAGTCGAAAATTGCTATTCCTACTGGTTTATTGACCACTTGGCACGCAACTGGGGCGAGCGTGTAGAAGCTGAGCAACGCTTGAATGTTTGGAAAATGACGGATATCCCAAATCAGCAGAATTTCTATGATACCCATGTCAGACCCTTGCTGAATTCTGCAACGAAACGCCGTATTGTGGTGATCATCAGTGATGCTTTTCGCTATGAAGCTGCGGTAGAGCTGCGTGATCGTATCAATGAAAAGCGATATTCTGAAGCGACATTGTCTTCACAGCTGGGCGTTGTCCCAAGTTACACCACACTTGGCATGGCCTCGTTGTTGCCGCATCAGACTTTGGAGTACAAAGAGGCCGCAGGTGATGATGTTTTAGTAGATGGGCAGTCCAGCAAAGGGACTGCAGCACGATCCAAAATTCTGGCTGCCTATAATGGATTGGCGGTTACCGCTGAAACGGTAAAAGGTTGGTCGCGTGATGAAGGCCGTGAAGCACTTAAAGACCATGATTTGATTTACGTTTATCACAACGTGATTGATGCACGCGGTGACAGTGCCTCGACAGAATCAGAAACCTTTATGGCGGTGGAACATGCCATTGAAGAGCTGACTGAACTTAGCCGCAAAATCTTGATGCATTTCAATATTTCTACCCTGTTGATCACAGCCGACCATGGCTTCTTGTTCCAGCAAAGTAAACTGGAATCTGCTGATCGTTCAAGCTTGACTGAAAAACCTGCCAATACATTGAAAAGCAAAAAACGCTATGTGATTGGGCATGGTTTACCAGAGAGCAAGGAAGCATGGAAAGGCTCAACCCAAGCTACGGCAGGCACACGATCTGCGACTGATTTCTGGATTCCAAAAGGGGCGAACCGCTTCCATTTTGTAGGAGGCTCACGTTTCGTGCATGGTGGCATCATGCCTCAGGAAATCGTAGTGCCTGTACTAACGGTAAAACAGCTGCGTGGTGAAAAGGCTGGACAACGAACCAAGCGTAAAGTTGAGGTTATTTCTACCAAATCCACGCTGAAGATGGTCAATAACATCCAGAAGTTTGATTTGATGCAAACTGAAGCTGTCAGTGAGCTGGTCATGCCAGTGACTTTATCCATTGCCATTTATGATGGGGATCTCAAAGTTTCCAGTGAAGAAACTCTGACCTTTGATAGCAGTACCGACTCTGTTGCAGAACGGGTAAAACAGGTCAGGCTGTCATTGTCCGGTACTGATTTTGACCGTAAGAAAGATTACTTCCTGGTACTGAAGGACAAAGACCTGAATATCGAGATGCAACGCTATAAGGTCACCATTGATTTGGCATTTACCGATGACTTCTTCTAATAACGAATTAACGATAGAGCGTAGCCTACATGGAATCTGCTAACGATAAAGAACTGGATCAGCTGCTGAATGAACACTTTGCTGGGCGGGTGGTACGTAAGGATCTAACCAAACTGATCAAAGAAGGGGCCAATGTCCCGGTCTATGTACTCGAATACCTGCTAGGGATGTACTGTGCTTCGGATGATCCAGAGATCATTGAACAGGGACTACGTAACGTAAAGACCGTACTGGCTGAGAACTACGTCCGACCGGATGAAGCCGAGAAGGTGAAATCCCTGGTCCGTGAACGGGGCAGTTATAAGGTCATTGATCGGGTGACTGTAAAGCTGAATGAGCGTAAAGACAAATACGAAGCATCATTTAGTAATCTGGGCATCAAAGATGCCGAAATCTCGGCAGGCATCGTCAAAGAGTATGAAAAATTACTTGTTGGTGGTATCTGGGTCATTGCTACGCTCAGTTACTATTTTGAAGAAGGACAAACCAATTCTCCATTTGGGGTGAGTTTACTCAAGCCGATTCAAATGCCGAATATGAATATGGATGAACTTTTCAGTGGCAGAGCAGCATTAAGCACTGATCAGTGGCGCGAGAGTTTAATCCGTTCGATCGGCATGGAACCGGCTTCGTTAAAAGAGGACGTGCAATGGCACCTATTAGCGCGTATGGTTCCGTTCGTTGAAAATAACTATAACGTCTGTGAACTTGGACCACGCGGTACCGGGAAAAGCCATATTTACAAAGAGTGTTCACCGAATAGTATTCTAGTTTCAGGTGGGCAAACCACTGTCGCCAATCTGTTCTATAACATGAGTAGCCGCCGTATTGGTCTGGTGGGGTTGTGGGATGTGGTGGCCTTTGATGAAGTTGCCGGTATTTCCTTTAAGGACAAAGATGGCGTTCAGATCATGAAAGACTACATGGCCTCAGGATCTTTTGCCCGTGGTCGTGAACAGATGGAAGCCTCTGCTTCGATGGTTTTTGTGGGTAATATTAACCAAAGTGTTGAATCCTTGGTGAAGACTAGCCACTTATTGGCTCCTTTTCCTGAAGCAATGATCGATTCAGCATTCTTTGATCGCTTTCATGCCTATATCCCGGGTTGGGAAATTCCAAAAATGCGTCCGGAATTCTTTACTAACCGTTATGGTCTAATCGTTGATTATCTGGCTGAATTCTTCCGGGAAATGCGTAAGCGTAGTTTTGCGGATGCCATTGAGAAGTACTTCAAGCTAGGGAATAACCTGAATCAGCGCGATGTGATTGCCGTTCGCAAGACGGTTTCTGGATTGATGAAGCTGCTCTACCCACATGGTCAATTTAACAAAGAAGATGTACGGCAATGCCTGGAATATGCACTGCAGGTGCGCCGTCGGGTCAAAGAACAGCTGAAGAAAATTGGTGGTATGGAATTCTATGATGTTCATTTCAGCTACATTGATAATGAGACGCTCGAAGAACATTTTGTATCAGTCAAAGAGCAGGGTGGTGGCGGACTGATTCCCGAAGGTCCAGCCAAGCCAGGTTTCTTATATACCATCGGGCTCAGTAATAAAGGCATGCCGGGGTTATACCGGTTAGAACTTCAAGTGACCAAAGGTTCAGGAAAATTGGCGACATCAGGCTTATGGAATTCAAGCAGTGCCAAGGAGCAGGTCAAGATCGCATTTGACTACTTCAAGGCCAATGCATCCAGAATATCGGGTGGCAGTAAGGTGTTGGAACATGACTTCCACTTACATGTGGTTGAATTACAGAATACCGGACCGCTCAGCCATCTTGCCTTACCAAGTTTAGTGGCTTTCGCTTCTGGCCTGTTAGGACGATCGGTACAGAGTCAGATGGTGGTACTGGGTGATATGAGCTTGGGTGGCTCTGTGACTCCGGTGGAAAGTATTGCCGAATGTCTGCAAGTTGCTTTTGATGCTGGTGCCAAGAAGGTTGCTTTGCCAATGAGTAGTGCGGCAGATATCCCAACGATTCCTGTGGAACTGTTTACCAAGTTCCAGACCAGCTTTTATGCAGATCCGGTGGATGCTGTGTTTAAGGGGCTAGGGGTGGATTAATTTCATATCTGTCTGGAAGAGTTACAGTAGATTGTTTTAAATTCAGTTTCTCAAGTTAAACACCATGTTGTAAAAGCATAATACTGCCTCTTTTAAAGAGCTAGTATTTTAGGGGGGGATTACCCTGTAGAATCATTTTTACCATCACTTTCCGAAGTACAAATTGCTTCCAAATAAAACTGATTTCCGTCTGGGCATGTGACCAAGAAATCTGGGCGTTTAGCTGAATCATTTGCTAATTCCGGGTGAGGAGACAGTGTAAAATTTTGATTTATTAAATATTGATGTAGCAGAAGTTCAAAAGTAGTTGAAGTAAATTGTCTCGGATCGCCTGATTTTAAACGAGCTATTATTTCGGGTTGCTCGATTACAGGATAATTATTCAAACATTGCTCTAAAAGTGATCGCATGTGCTGGGCTTTTGGCCAAGCACAACGATCTAAGAAATCAAATTCTGACTCATTTGCCTGAATAATATCGTGATTTGTACGAATAAAATTTTGGAATAACATACTAATCTGATAACCATTCGGCATATGCATTCACATCGATCATTGGCACAGTACCGCTAAACTGCAACATTGAAATAAGCTGGAATAGAAACGCAGTTGCTGGTTTTCTTTCTGATACAAATGTATAAGCTTTACTAGTAGAATCCCAAATAAAGTGTCCGTGTGCTGCTACACATCCGATATCTATATGATCTATCTCTGTGCTTCCATCCCCTAAAGCGTTCCTTAATGGTTCACCATCACATGGTGACCAATCACTTTCTAGCGTTAGAATTCCACCTAAGATAGGAATTAATGGTTTTGCTGGATAAGTTCCCTTAGCATAAGGTATTGGTAAGCTGGTGCGATGCAACGCTCTTACTGAAGCTATTTTTTGTCGAGCATATGCAACATGTGAAGCATTAATTGTTTGTTTTGCTTCGAAAACAGCATAAACACTTTCAGCTGGGATGATTGTTTGTCCTTCATATTTGAAAATGAAAGGAGAATACTGTCTATCATAAACTACGATATCAATTTGCTCACTGAAAATGCCATTACTATCTACAATGAAAGCTTTATCCGCAGAGTAGCGTTGCGGAAGATAAGTATTAAGCATCTCAAGCCATACTGACTCACTAGCATCACCTTTTGTTCCAGGATGGGAAAATGATTGTCGTGCAATTTCAAGGCGAAGTTGGATATCTTTATGGAAATTACTAAATAATGTTGATAACGACCACTCACTCATATTTTTCTCTCTTCAAATGGTGGCGTTGGATTCATTTGATTAGTGATTTCCAATGCTCGTTCAAACTTAACGCTATGCGCTGGATAGGCATCAAGAACAATTGTTGGGAGAAGTCGCTGAGTTAAATCGGAAAAAGTAAAACCACAACTATCTGCTTTCTCGCCTGTTGCGGCCACAAAGTGATTAATTTCATCATCATTAAAACCTAGAGCCTGAAGAGATTTACTGAGAACAGCATAACGTTGTATTTCATTAGGTCGTTCAAAAGTTAGAATATCTGCTGCTCTGCGTTTAACCGCGGGATCAAGTGCTCCAATCCGATTTGTACACATAATAACGGCAGCTGGCAATTGACCATTAGCAATTCGATCAATACCCCGTATAAATGCGTTAACTCCTGCACGGTCTTCATGATGCATTTGAGCTGATTCTCGAGATTGGGCAAGAGCATCTGCTTCATCTACTAAAAGAATGACAGCTCCACGTGCTGTACCGTCTGCATTTTTAAGTCTAGTGGCGGCTTCTACTGTATAGTCAAATGCGGCTGATAAAAGTTGAGTCATTTCTCCAACACGACCTTGTCCTCTACTTGATAAACTAAGAGGATACAAGGTGATATCAATATTGTCCTGTCGTGCAACAGCATCACCGATAGTTTCCGCGAGTTCTGTTTTTCCTGAACCAACATCTCCTGCTAATACCACAAGTGGTGGACGACGAAGTACATACTTCAATAAATCTTCAGCATCAGGATGGAATTGTTGTGCCCAAGTTCTTAAACCTGAAGGGTTAACTAGAAGGCTAAGTATCTTAGTAAGACGAGCTTTTTGATCATCAAGCCCAACCAGTTTTGCTAATCTTTCTTGAGGCTCGAAATCTGGGAAATTAAGTCTTTTCTCGAAAAGTTGATCAAGTGATGGTGTATTATGTGAAGTCATTTATTGCTCCTTACGCTTGCTCTACTCAATGCTTTCCCTCCAGCTGAGTAATTTTTATCAGTTTCCAAATATCCGTTTACTGTTGGTTCTTGAGCACCAGTACGCTGATATGGCATCCGTGCTTCAAAAGCATCTTTTTGGGCTTGGTTGAGGGCATTCCATGTAGATGAATAAGTATGGTAATTATAGAATGATGCTCCTGAAGTATCGGCCCCTGGCCTTACGCGACCAGGGTCATCATCAGTAGCTCCCGTTCCAGAAAGATCAAGTGCCGTGTATCTCAGCGTGGGTTCAATCCATTGATCGTTGCGTTTAAATCCCAAAGTGAGAGTACCAAAATAGCCGGCCTTTAGAAGCTCAATCACTTCTGTTTCAATATTTGCAATATGATCGTCTGTAGGTCGCTCATAAAATCGTTGCATACGCTTCAAGTCTGCCGCAACCTTTGCTGCCATATGACGTGCATGAGTAACAGTAAAAGTCGTTGACTCGGTGCTAGTAAAGCTAGACATATTTCATTTACCCCTGGAATGATGCACCAAAAACTTTTTGCCAGTAGTACACAGTCTCTTGCTTGGTCGGTGCGGATAAAGCTGCGTCAATAGCATCACCTGCATCAAGTGCAGCCTCGTAAATTGCGCTAGCATTGGAGTCTGTATACAACTGACTGACATTGTTAGAAGCGTTCACAGGATCAATGATTTGAACACGAGTATTAAAGTTTTCAACCGTAGATGCTGGATAATAATCAGTAAATAAAACCTTTTCTTTGAGGTCAGTCTTTGCAAGATAGGTGAAAAAATGCTGAAGAGCTTCAGGATAGTCGGCTAATGACAAGCCTCGATCACACAAGTGTGCGAGTATCAACTCTATCATGAATGATTTAAATCTGAACCCTTCATTAGCAGCTTTCATTCGGGCTGCCCAAAATTTTATTAATCGAACTACTTGAGAAAAATGTTCAGGCTGAGCTTGTTTACGTTTCCTTATAAATTCAAGATGATAAGGAATATTCGTCATCAGAAATGAACCGTTGTCTTGGCTTACTAAATTCCCATACCAATTCGGATTTCCATCATACAATATTGGTACTACATCAACATCCAATCCAGAACCACGAAAAGAAACCGTTACACAGAAAGTTTTTGGCTGAACCTGATCTGGAGAAAAGTTTGGGAATGCTTTACGCAACCGCTCTGCAAGATACTCCATGAGTGTATTTACATCACGTGGTGCATCAGCCCCACTGATATAACATGCCACATCAATGTCGTTAAGAGAGCGTAGTGCCGTACCTTTAGCTAGACTTCCAGCCAACATCATTTTTTTGAGAGTGAAATCTGGATGTTCACTTAAATAATTCTCAAGTCTATCGCGCAGACGTTTTGCTTGTGCTCGAAATTCATTTGCTTTTTCTTTTGGTAGATTGACCCTTTCTTGAGCAAAACGGGCAATATCTTGATGACTTACGTGTTCTCGGGTCATGGGTATTTTCCATAAGTTACATATCAAAATCGACATGATATAAAACTATTTTTTTAATTTATGTTGAAAAACTAATCAACTGTTTTATGACGAATTAGATTGAATAATGAGCTTTCAGCTTTAAGGCTTTTTTTAGGACGGTTAAAAGCTACTAGGTAATTATATAAATGGAGTCTGGGTGAGTTAGCTTGCCGCCAAGTTCTATCGACTATTTTTAGTCGCTGGCTCACGTAAATCGTCATTTGATACACTTCGATGCCTTGCGAATGTATTAATAGTAACTGCAGTGAACCGTACCGGGTTTGTCGGAGACTTTTTATTTAAGTTAAGCCACCTGACCTAACGGGTTAATCTTATCATAGTACATTGCTTCAAACTCAAAAGGCGACACATAACCCAGTGCACTGTGTACACGCTTTTTATTGAACCAATCTACCCAGTTTAGTGTCGCAAGTTGTACATCTGCTAAACCTTGCCAATCTGCTTTTAAATATTCAATCACCTCTGTTTTGTATAAGCCATTCACCGTTTCAGCCAAAGCATTATCGTATGAATCACCAGTTGTACCGACTGATGCTCGTAAATTTGCTGCTTCTAAACGATTGGTATAGCGAATCGAAAGATATTGCACACCCCTGTCGGAATGATGAATCACATTCTTTGGCATGCCTCGATCGTGCAATGCTTGCTCCAATGCATCGAGCACCATATCTGTATTCATCCGTGTAGATACTTTCCATCCAACAATTGCTCGTGAGAACACATCAATAACAAATGCGGTATATACCCAGCCTGAATGAGTTTGAATATAGGTAAAGTCACCCACCCATAGTTGGTTTGGATGATCAGCATTAAAATTACGTTTCACTAAATCATCTGCCCGTTTTTGGTCATCTCGGTTACGGGTGGTTTGTTTATTCTTACCACGCCAAACACCTTGTATACCTAGCTTTTGCATCAATCGAGCAACTGTACAACGTGCAATAACATAACCCTCACGTTTCAATTTTTGCCAAACTTTACGTACACCATATCGACCTTAACTTTCTTTCCAAATACGTTTCATTTGCTCTGCATGATTATAAAGACTAAAAAATAGAGCCTAATGGCTCTATTTTTTTGATTTCGTGAAATTAATGAAATTTGTAACAATCTCGAAATATGTGCCAAAAATCTCACATCAATTGTCTTTCAGCGCTGTCATTTAGCGAAAGTTCTTGTAGAACACCATTTAATTTTATTTTAGAAATCCAAATTTAAATGACACCTGTCATGTCGTTCAACGGTCGTTATTGGGTTTTGAATCATATAATTTATTATTGATAGTAAAAAAGGCTGCGAATTGCAGCCTTTTCATTTGGTCGTCTATGACAACTTATGTGTCGTTCTTTGCCAACTTATGTGTCACGTGACGGCAAGAGTCACTTATCGTATTTTATAAGCTTTAATGTATCTTTAAAGTATACCCTAAAGTTACAATCTGAAAGTTCATGAAATTATGTATCATTTAAATGATTTTTAATCATACGTAACATGTAACTTTAGTGTTAAAGAATTATAATTTACGAAATTATTCATTTTTATCCAATTGGGGCGTGAAAAAGTGAAAGGCCAAAAAGTAGGGTATGTCCGGGTAAGTTCTGTCGAGCAAAACACTGGACGTCAACTTGAAGGAATTGAGGTCGACCGGATTTTTGTTGACCGTGCTTCAGGTAAAAATACTGACCGACCTAAATTTCAGGAAATGTTGAACTATGTCCGGGAAGGGGACAGGGTGATTGTACATTCAATGGATCGTTTTGCGCGAAGCCTAAAAGATTTGGTCACTGAAGTAGATAAACTGGTCAAACGAGGGATCGCCATCCAGTTTGTAAAAGAAAATATTACTTTTACAGCCGAATCCACCCCGATGGATAATTTGATGCTTCAAATGATGGGTGCTTTTGCACAGTTCGAACGTGAGATCATTTTAGAGCGGCAAAAGGAAGGAATAAAACTCGCCTCTGCTCAGGGGAAGTACAAAGGTCGGGTGCATAAACTAAAGCCTGACCAAGCTGAAGCTTTACGACAAGCATGGAAGGAGGGGAAGTATCCATCGAAAATGGCATTAGGGAAAGCTTTTGGGATTAGTCGTCAGGCGGTATACCGATATTTACAAGTTAGTGAATAGCTTATTGGGATTAGCAACTAAATTTAGTTTAACTTATAAAAATCATGAAACACTGTTCGAATTTTAAGCGTGGAACATGAATAATCAATAAAAAGCCGCTCTGGTGCCCTATATTCCAGAACGGCTTGCTTTAATATAATGATATTTAAAGAGAAATATCAAGCTGTTTGTTATTCCTAAGTAGAAATGTCCTACCTAATAACCAAATAGAAATGTCCTATATGGACAATTCCAAGTCAAGCACAGGATTTAGATTTCGTTCTTTGATTGCTATTTTCTGTGCACGTCTGCTTGGCATCTTTTGAGAACGATTGCGTTTGTTTTGTTGTTCCAGTTCTTCATGCTGTTGTTGGATATGATTCAGAACAGCACCCAACCGTTTATTCTCAACAATCTCTCGCTGATTCAGCTGACTTAATTTATCGAAGAGGCTGTAATTGATCTTTCGGCCATCATGCATGAGGGCTACAGTACCATCCGGGTATTCCAGGAACTCAAGATACTTACCGATCAACCTTTGATTTTCTTCGGTGTTTTCCAGGAGATATACGCATTTATCATAAGTAATCGTCAGGCTATTCGTGACTCTGCGGGGTTCACGCCAAGTAAAAATATCATCTAATTCTTCGGCTGTTTCAGTGATAGGCCGATGTAGATCCTTAGGATTAAAAGCCATCTTGGCGAACTTCTGATTGAACTGCTCAATGAAGCAGGGTAGCCAGGCATTAGCTTGCTCAATCGAGCTGATACCTTCCAGACGCATCTCCTTGATCAGACGGTCCTGAAGGGTTCTGTTGGCACGTTCCACACGGCCTTTGGCCTGTGGTGAATTGGCGAAGATGATATCGATATTCAGGGTACTGAGTACGCGTCCAAACTGGGTAATCTTGGTGTCTTTCTTGCTGCTTTGATTCACCCTGAAGACTGAATGTTTGTCGCTGTAAAATGCCAACGGCTTACCATGCTGCTCAACATACAAGCGTGTTGAAATCATATAATAGAGGTGGTTCCACTTGTTTGAACAACTAAAAGCGTATTTATAAGTGATATTCCGCTCTAGTTAAGCCACCTTGTTTTGTTGGGGTAGCTGATCATAGTAAAACTCATTTGGTGTCATTTTGTCTAGACTCGAATGAGGTCGTTTCAGATTATAAAACTCAAAATATGCACTCAATTGCTTTTTCGCATCTGTGACACTGCTATAAGCTTTGAGATACACCTCTTCATATTTAACGCTCCGCCATAATCGTTCAACCATCACATTATCTACCCATCGACCTTTACCATCCATACTGATTTGAATGCCATTTGATTTCAATACATCAATAAATGCATCACTGGTGAACTGACTGCCTTGGTCTGTATTCAATATTTCAGGTGATCCATATTTTTCAATCGCTTCATTTAAAGCCGAAATACAAAAATCCACCTCCATACTAATCGATACCCTATGCGCAAGTACCTTGCGGCTATGCCAATCAATCACAGCACATAAATAAACAAAGCCTTTTGCCATAGGGATATACGTTATATCAGTAGACCACACTTGATTACTGCGCTGAATAGCCAATCCTTTGAGCAGATATGGATATTTACGGTGAGCTTGATTAGCCTGGCTTAAATTTGGTTTGCAATATAACGCCTGAATACCCATTTTCTTCATTAAAGTACGTGTATGACGTCGTCCTATATGATGCCCTTGACGATTCAACAAATCACGCATCATACGACTGCCTGCAAAAGGATATTGCATATGTAATTCATCAATACATCGCATCAGCTTCAGATCTGATGAGCTAACAGGTTTTGGGCGATAATAATAACAACCACGAGAGACTTTCAGTAACTTAGCTTGTTTAGATACTGAAATCTGAAGTGAGTGATCGATTAACTTTTGTGGTTGAAGCGGCCCAGTTTCTTCAACACACCTTCTAAAAAATCAATTTCTAATGCCTGCTCACCGATTTTTGCATGTAACTTTTTAAGATCAATGGGAGGTTCTGATGGAGCTTTTGATTGATCGAAAGCTTGTGAGGAAGCTGAGATCAATTGATTTTTCCAGTCAATAATTTGGTTTTGATGAACATCAAACTCAGAACTCAATTCAGCAAGTGTTTTTTCTGCTTTGATCGCAGCAAGTGCTACCTTAGCCTTAAAGTCGTTTGAATGATTTCTTCTTGGTCTACGTGCCATAAAATACTCCATATATTGATGTTTATAACATCATTTGAGGAGCAGAGTATCACTTATAGGAGTTGTTCAAATTTCCGGATCCATCTCTAATGTTTGTAGTCTTTTGTAGTGCATCCAATAGTCAAATAAATAATTGTGAAACCATGAAGACACATATCACATTGATATTTATATAAAAATATTATTTGTGATTGGAGGTGATTTTTTTAATTCTATTGATTATTGTGACTCACTACGGAGTTAATTGTCTTTAAGTATTTGTTTTTAATTGTTTTATTCTTTTAATTATTTTTATTTGATTAGGTGTTGACCTTACCATAATTGGAAAGAATAGAGTTGCTACATCAAGGGTAATGATGTACCTGATATGAAAGAATAACTTCCGAGCTTATTACCCATTATTTTTTCATAATTGTAGTAAGAGGATAACTCCATGAAACACTTTGTTCCAATGTTAATGATCGGTGCGATTGTATTTAGTGCGGGGTGTTCCTCTTCTGACGCTCCAAAGGAAAATTCAATGAGTGAGAATAAACATGAAAGCCATTCAATGCACCATGATATGAATGGTTCAGCTAAAACAGATAATCCATCTACAAATGCCTATATGGAAGTAAATACTCGTATGCACAGCGGAATGGGTATTGATTTCACGGGAAATGCAGATACTGACTTTATGTTGGGTATGATTCCTCACCATCAGGGTGCGGTTGATATGGCAAAAGTAGTTCTTCAATACGGTTCTGATCCAGAAGTGCGTCAGCTTGCCGAGAACGTTATCTCTGCCCAAGAGTCAGAAATCAAGATGATGAATGAATGGTTGGCAAAAAACAAAAATCATTCTGGCAGCAAAAATGAAGATAGCCCATCAACTCAAGCATATATTAAGATCAATGATGAAATGCACGCAGATATGATGGTTCCATTTACAGGAAATGCTGATGTTGATTTCATGAGAGGCATGATCCCCCATCATCAAGGTGCAATTGATATGGCAAAAGTAGTTCTTCAATATGGTTCTGATCCAGAAGTACGCCAGCTTGCTGAAGATGTTATCTCTGCCCAGGAATCAGAAATCAAGATGATGAATGAATGGTTAAGTAAACATAAGTAGATACTTCTCTATTCGATATTCTTTTAAATGAGGGGCTTTTTAAAGCCCCTTGTTTTATCTATAAATTTGATGAATTGAGGATTATGTTATATGCCAAAAATTATAGTTATTCCGCATGAAAAGATTTGTCCAGAGGGTGCGGAACTTGAAATTGAAAGCGGAAGTAATTTATGTCGAAGTTTATTGGATCATGGCATTCCCATAGAACATGCCTGCGATTTATCAGGTGCATGTACAACATGCCATGTTGTTCTGAAAAAAGGGTTCGACAGTTTAGAAGAAATGGATGATGTAGAGGCGGACTTACTGGATCGTGCCTGGGGGCTTACGGCCCAATCAAGACTATCTTGCCAGGTTAAGGTCCAAGATGAAAACTTGGAGGTAGAAATACCTAAGTACACAGTCAATTATATATCTGAGGGACATTAATTTTACTTTTAATGCTTGACCTTACAATTATGGCAAGGTTTATATTAAACACATCCTGAATAGTAATAGTGGAGTTAAATATGGAATTTCATGTTGAAGATATGACTTGTGGTGGCTGTGCCCGTGGTGTAACCAGAGCAATTCAAGCAATAGATGCCAATGCAAAGGTCATCACCGAACCACCCAATCGTAGTGTAAAAGTTGAAACAACTGCAACACAGCAGCAAATCGTTGAGGCTTTAACCGAGGCTGGTTTTCCTCCTCGTTAAAAACGGACGAAATGATAAAGCGACTCTCTATTGAGTCGCTTTTTTGTGGGCAATGAATTATAAGCTCAATATTTAGGAATGTTTGTGATGTTAAATTAGCAGTTATTTGACAATGTAAGTATCTAAAAGAAATGACATATTTTAGTTCATAGTTATAAATATAAAAAATAGGGAGAAGTAAAATTAATTTTACTTCTCCCTATATCCTATTGCTATTTCTTTCGGGTTAAAGGTGAAACGGAAAGCAGGTCGTTATGATGGTGAACGTCCTTTATTTCATTGTGAGGTTCTTGCAAGCCTTCAAGAATCGGACAGTCGGGTCTATTATCACCAGCACAACAGTCGATTAAGTCCTTGAGAGTATTCGCCATTTGCTGTAGGTCATTGATACGTTCTTCCAGCTTTTCAATATGACCCTGAGCCAGGCGTTTGACATCAGCACTCTGTCTACTGCGGTTATTCCATAAATCGAGTAGGTCTGATATTTCCGCTACTGAAAAACCGAGTTCACGACTTCGTTTGATAAACTTTAAACGTTCAACATCATTTACTGAGTAAGAGCGATATCCTGCATTATTACGTCCAGCAGCGGGAATCAGGCCAATCTGCTCGTAATAACGAATCATCTTGGCGGTAACTCCTGAAGCTTTAGAGACTTTACCAATGTTCATCATATCCTCCTTAGCCTTGACTGACGGATGGTGACTGGAATCGACGTAAACGTAATGCATTACCGAGTACAAATACACTGGACAAAGCCATTGCACCTGCTGCAAAGATTGGGGACATCAGTATTCCATAGGCTGGGTACAATATACCAGCAGCAACAGGAATCAACATGGTGTTATAGGCAAATGCCCAGAATAAGTTCTGATGAATATTACCAATCGTTGCTTTGGACAAGGCAATCGCATTGGCAACACCTTGTAAGTTCCCTGACATTAACACGACATCGGCAGATTCAATTGCAACATCTGTACCTGTACCAATCGCAAGTCCCACATCAGCTTCAGCCAAAGCTGGCGCATCGTTAATACCATCACCCACAAAAGCGATATGGCCATATTTTGCTTTCAGCTCTTTAACCGCACTAACTTTACCCTCTGGTAAAACTTCAGCAATCACTTCATCAATACCCAATTGTTTGGCAATCGCTTGAGCAGTACGAACATTGTCACCAGTAACCATTGCCACCTTAAGCCCTAATTGGTGTAGAGCCTTAATCGCTGCTGGCGTTGTGGATTTGATTGGGTCGGCAACTGCAATAATTCCTGCTAGTTCGCCATCGACAGCAACATAAAGAGGGGATTTACCCTCATCACCAAGACGCTGAGCTGTAACAGCAAATGGAGCAACATCAATACCAAGTTGAACCATATAACGGTCTGCACCAATATTGATTTTTTCATTACCATTGATGGTTGCATAGACACCCATACCAGTGACTGAATCAAAGGTATCGACTTTAGGTAGAGCTAGGTTTTCACTTTTTGCCGCATCAACAATTGCTTTAGCAATCGGATGTTCAGAACGGGATTCGACAGCCGCAACCATGCCTAGAACATAATCACGCTCAAACAATTGGGTTACTTCAAAGTCAGTCAGCACAGGATGACCCTCTGTCAACGTCCCTGTTTTATCAACTGCAACAACTTTAGCATCTTTTAATAGTTGTAAGGCTTCACCTTTACGGAACAACACTCCTAACTCTGCACCACGACCTGTACCCACCATAATTGAGGTTGGTGTCGCTAATCCCATTGCACACGGGCAGGCAATGATCAGCACTGCCACAGCATTAACCAACGCAAAGGTTAAGGCTGGTGATGGACCAAAAATAAGCCAGACTAGGAATGTAAGTACTGCGGCAATCATCACCGCAGGGACAAACCATAAGGTAACTTTATCCACCACAGCTTGAATCGGCATTTTAGAACCCTGTGCTTGCTCAACCAAACGAATGATTTGAGCCAGCATAGTTTCGCCACCCACCGCCACAGCGGTAAAGGTCAACGTGCCATTCTGGTTAATGGTGCCGCCTACCACATCACTGCCGATGCCTTTCTCAACAGGGATTGGTTCACCCGTAATCATGGATTCATCAACAAAACTTTTTCCATCAGTGACTTGACCATCGACAGGGATTCTTTCACCTGGTTTCACAATGATAATGTCATCTGCAACCACTTGGTCTAGTGCAATATCTACCATTTGGCCATCGCGTAAAACATGGGCAGTTTTGGCCTGTAAGCTGACTAAACGCTGGATTGCTTCAGATGTTCGCCCTTTGGCTTTTGCTTCAAGAAAACGACCCAGTAAGATTAATGCCACAATCACCGCAGCAGCTTCGTAATATACATTTACCGTTCCTGTGGGAAGGATGTTGGGTATGAATGTGGCAACAATAGAAAATAGGTAAGCTGCTAATGTACCAACCGCAACCAGCGAGTTCATATCAGGTGCTAAACGGAGTAATGCAGGCAAACCTTTTAGATAGAATCTTCGTCCTGGAATAACTAAAACCAACGTGGTCAGGATGAATTGTAAATACCAGCTATTCTGCATCCCAATAGTTTGATCAATCAGTTGATGAACACCAGGGATAAGGTGAGATCCCATTTCCAAAATAAATACAGGCAAAGCCAATAGGGTTGCAAGAATCAAATCACGCTTAAGTTCAGCACGTTCTTGATCTTTTTTCTCAAGCAGCTCTGTCTGGTCAGGAATAGAAGCTTGAATTTCTGTGGCATCGTAACCAGCTTTATCAATTGCGGTAATCAAGTCATCGACATTTGCTGAACCACTGACCGTTGCACGCTCAGTCGCAAGATTGACATTGGCCTCTTTTACACCTGCAACGGCTTTAAGGGCTTTTTCGACACGACCTACACAACTAGCACAGGTCATGCCTTTAATTGATAATTCAATATTATTTGCGGGCACGTCATAACCTGATTGTTCAATGGCATGAACCAGTACCTGACGATCCACAGGCTGATCAAGTACAATATCTGCACGTTCTGTCGCTAGATTGACCGAGGCAGACTGTACACCATCAACTTTTTTGAGTGCTGTTTCAACACGCCCAACACAGCTGGCACATGTCATCCCTTCAATTTTTAATGTAACTTTCATATTATTAGAAAGCTTATCTGTTGCCTTTCCCATAAGATATACCTATAGTGCTTACCCAATTATTAAGAGCATAAACCTTGCCATTATGGGAAGGTCAAGGGTAGAATATGTAAACATATATATTTTCTAAATAATAGGAATTTAAGTATTAGTATGAATTTTAATAATCACCCGATACCATTATCTCAAGATGAGATTATGTCTTTAGCTGAAACATTTCGGCTATTAGGTGATGCTTCACGACTTAAAATTCTACTTTTTTGTATGCGGGGGCCTAGTTCAGTAGGTGAAATCAGTGATGCTCTTGATTTATCCCAATCTTTAGTCAGTCATAATCTTCGTTTATTGCGTTCAGCTCGTTTAGTCAAAGGCGAAAGACAATCTAAACAAGTATTTTATGAGATTGATGATTTACATGTTAGTCAGGTTTTATTAGATATGGCAAGTCATATTAGTGAGGAGCACTAATTTATAGTAGTACGTAATGTATTGCAAAAATATCTAAATTAAATAACTTTAAGGGGAAAGAGGGTTATAGGAATTCTTTATTTTTATTACTCTAAACAAGAAATATATCATGCATTTATTTAAGTTATCAGTATCATCTACAAAAAGTTAAGATCAAGGGCATATAATTAAGAAATGTCTAGCTATATGCCTTGATATCTATTTGAGGAAAGTGCTATCTGTTTTTAACAGCAACTTGTAGTGTTATCTTCAAATGCACTTAATCGGCAGAAACAGGATGCTTCAATATTAATATCAGCCGAGGCAAGTGCTATATCACGTTGCAGCGAAATATCTCGAGCTTCTTTCTCTAGACCTAGTTTTGCTAAACACTCATAAAGTCCATGAAGACTCCATACATTGTTAGGGCGAATTCGGCGACGTCCAAGGTCACCTTCTAGCCCCAGTTCAATCCGATATTCTTGGGCTGCTACTTCAAAGTTTCCTTGTTCCATATTAAGTGCGCAGAATGCATGCCGAACTGGTTGTAACCAAGCTGGAGGATCACAATAAGGAAGAGCATCTTCTAATTTAATGCCTTCTCGCAAGATTGCGAATGCTTCTTTCGTATTACCTTTACGATACTCAATTTCGCCATGAATCATTTTGGCAGCAATTTTTAAAGCTTCGACCTCTTTAACAGGTATAGAGTTAAAGCGCTCTTCTGATACATTAGCTACTGCTTTTATAAAAGACTCTCTTTCTTTTTCGGCCTCTTTAACTCTTCTTAATGAAGCAAATGCTATGCCTTTTGCGTAGTGAATCATTGCGGTTGTGGAACTATATAGACCTTTATCTTTAGGTAGCTCAAGTTTCAGAATATCTTCCCACATGCCAAATCTAATCATAACATGTGGTAGTGTTGTGCAATGGCTTTCAGTTAAATTAGCCATTGGCGGTGTAGTGATATGTAGTACTTCGGGTGTTAAAATGTCATTGATACGATGAGCCATAAATAACGCTTCCTGTGATTTACCTGCCATCATTGCACCATAAGCACCTACCATTAAATTATGAACGCGATACAAGATATTCCAACCACCTGGATTCTTTTCTCTAGAAAAATATCTTTCATCGGCTGCGATTGCATCAAGATTAGAATAAACCACTCGACGCCAATCTCCGCATGCATTATCAATATGTGTGGACATATGGGCTAAATGTGACCCATCAGGTGATAAATTACGAAGGTTATCAGCAGCTGGCAATGCAACTTCAGGATAAGGTGACATTTCCATTAAATGTATATAGAGATGATTAATTACAGGATGACGATTTGCCCCAGGTTTAGTGAAAGCAACTTCAAGCACGTTTCTAGCTTCAACTGTACCTAAACCTATGGCTTCACCGGTATCTAAATCCCACAATTTACGAGGGCTCAAGCACATGAGTGCATCTGCAAACATTGCAGCTGCATCAAGATCATTAGAATATTTTTCATAAAATGATCTCATAGCTTGAGCATATGCAAAATTCAGCTCATGAAAGTCTTGTTCATCTATAGTCACGTGTTTTGGAAAGCGTGGAGCAAGGGCATCAATTAAATCTTTCTCAAATTGTGTCGCATTATGAGTCGCTGCTAACTTTGCTTGTTCCATAATTTCATTAATATATGGAATGGTATTCTGTAAGTCTGAAGGATCAAATAAATGCCAAGCTTTATTGTAATTTGGACCAGATGCAAAGGCGATGCCCCAATAAGCCATTGCGCATTTTGCATCATGTTCTAGAGCTTTCTTAAAACAATTTATGGCTTCACTCGGATTGAAACAATATGTCCATAATAAGCCACGATCAAACCAAAGTTGAGTATCAGGAGATGACGTAGTTATTTGACGCTGGTAATCTCCTAAATTGTAGTATTTATCAGACATTAAAGTCTCCTCATCAGTGAATAACAATAAAGATTTAAGGTTAGTGATTATGTCCAGCGTGTGGATCAATTTGAGTTGGGTTTTCTAAGCTACAAGTACTATTGCCTTGCCAATCAATGGCTATAGTTGGATGTTCAATAGAAAATTTGGATTTTAGCTCATTCTCAATGTTGAGAGTTAATGTCGCGAGGTCAACTCCATCTTTGGGTTTGACATGCAACGTTGCCATAGATCTACCTGATGTAATCATCCAAATATGTATATGGGTAATTTTTTCAATACCACTTACATTTTTCAAAAGATATTCAGTGATCTCTTGGGCATTAGCATTCTCAGGAGCACCCTCAAGTAAAATATGAAGAGTACGTTTAAATAAAGACCATGCGCTGCGTAGTACAAGTAAAGAAACTAGAACAGATAAAATTGGATCGATAGGAGTCCAGCCTGTGTACCAAATCACTATGGCAGCAATAATTGCTCCAACAGAGCCGAGTAAATCGCCCATTACATGGAGAATAGCTCCTTTAACATTGACATGTTCTGTATCGCCTCTTGTTAAGTACCATAAAACAAATAAGTTAACGAGCATACCTATAATAGCAACGATAAACATCGGTCCTGCCATGACAGGTTGAGGTGATTGAAAGCGTTCAATAGCCTCATAAATAATCCATCCAACGATTGCGAATAATGTAAGAGAATTCATTAAGCCAGCAATAACTTCGAATCGCATGTATCCAAATGTTTTTGAATTATCTGCAATGCGGCGACCGAAACGAAAGGCAGCATAAGCTAAACCTAAGGCAACGGCATCTGTAAGCATATGCCCTGCATCAGCCAGAAGTGCGAGTGAACCAGAGATGATTCCTCCAGTGGCTTCTACAAGCATGAACCCGAAAATGATAAAAAACGAAATCAGAATTTTTCTTTCGTTTCCGTTACTCACATCAGGAACATGTGAATGATCATGACCTTCATGCGAATGATCATGACCTTCATGCGAATGATCATGACATTTATGATTGTGATCGCGTTGATTACTCATGTATAAAAACCTAACATGTATATATTTTTACATATGAATATATGTTCATATGTAAAAATTGTCAAATTTAATTTATTAATTTTAATATAATCAATGGCATGTGCCATTTTTGAGCTAATAGGGAATCAAATTTTCTAAAGTAATACTGTTTTTACTTATTCTAAGAGAAATTTCTACTTAGGATAAAATGAATAATTTGACAGTCTAATACTGGAGGGATATTGCATGAATTTAATTTCCATAGACGGAGGTATGTTTTATAAAGCTGAAAAAACGGACTATTAAACTTATAGAAATTCACTTTTTAATAATTCATATAAATATATGTTCATTTGTATAATCTATTCAGATCACCCCAATCCTTTGAGCAGATATGGATATTTACGGTGAGCTTGATTAGCCTGGCTTAAATTTGGTTTGCAATATAACGCCTGAATACCCATTTTCTTCATTAAAGTACGTGTATGACGTCGTCCTATATGATGCCCTTGACGATTCAACAAATCACGCATCATACGACTGCCTGCAAAAGGATATTGCATATGTAATTCATCAATACATCGCATCAGCTTCAGATCTGATGAGCTAACAGGTTTTGGGCGATAATAATAACAACCACGAGAGACTTTCAGTAACTTAGCTTGTTTAGATACTGAAATCTGAAGTGAGTGATCGATTAACTTTTGTGGTTGAAGCGGCCCAGTTTCTTCAACACACCTTCTAAAAAATCAATTTCTAATGCCTGCTCACCGATTTTTGCATGTAACTTTTTAAGATCAATGGGAGGTTCTGATGGAGCTTTTGATTGATCGAAAGCTTGTGAGGAAGCTGAGATCAATTGATTTTTCCAGTCAATAATTTGGTTTTGATGAACATCAAACTCAGAACTCAATTCAGCAAGTGTTTTTTCTGCTTTGATCGCAGCAAGTGCTACCTTAGCCTTAAAGTCGTTTGAATGATTTCTTCTTGGTCTACGTGCCATAAAATACTCCATATATTGATGTTTATAACATCATTTGAGGAGCAGAGTATCACTTATAGGAGTTGTTCAAATTTCCGGATCCATCTCTTAATCAAAGGCTGATTCTGATTCACAGAAGCGTAAATGCTGCAATTTTCCTGTAGCATCATCGATAAACACCAGCAGACAGCATTTAGCAGCGCGTCCTTCAAACCAGTCATGATATGAGCCATCAATTTGGATCAGTTCACCAAAGCAATCCCGGTTGTAACGAGGCTGATACGGGCGTTTCAGGCGCTTGGATCGAGGAATCCATAAGTCAGCTGCAATCATCCAGGAACGCAGGGTTTCTACTGAAAGATCGAATCCATGTACGGTGGTGAGCTTTTCATGCGCTAAAGTGGGTCCGAAACCATGGAGTTGGTCAGAAACAATATTGAGGCACTTGAGTCTGAGTTCTTCAGGAAGTTTGGAATTGCTGATTTGGCCACGACCGGCATGGGCTAATGCAGCGGGACCTTGAGCTTTGTATTTCTGCAGTAAGCGTCTGATCTGACGTTCTGAAATATGAAGTAGCTGAGCAGCCTGGGATTGAGTTATGCGTTGATCACAGATTTCTTGCAAGACCGACAATCGTTTAAGTTCTTTATCCGACATAGACACCAACATATCAAACCGTCCGCTAACGAAATTGCAAAAGTGCATATTCTAAAAGCGGACATTTTTACTTTGGAGAAACCGGACATTTCTATTTTGGAGTTACACTGTTACTTCACATAAGAAATTTTATGTTAAATGATTGTTAGAAATGCCCCTTGATCGAGGCATTTTCTATAAAGAATACTAAAAACTAATTAAAGCCAACCAAGTTTCAAAACAAGGCAGTTCTCAGCAATCATATTTTTAAATTATATAACTCCCAACTGAGCTTTTGCTCCAACGATAAGGCTTTCATTTTGAGTTTCTAAGGCAAATAAACCATACATCAAAGGAGAGGCCGCTGCTCTTTCTAAAGTCTGTTCATATAGTTTATTCCAAACTTTACCCCCTAGTTTTTCATACTCGATGATTAGAGTTTTGAGGCTTTCTTCTCCAAACAAAGTTACATGCCCAGCAAAATCAATCGCTGGGTCATCTATATGGGCTGTTGACCAATCAATAACGCCTGAAACAGCTCCATCCTTTGAAGCTAGTACATGCCCAGCATATAAATCGCCATGTATAAATTGGGTGAAATCTGCCCATAGAACATCATTATCCAACCATTTTCTGTAGCGGGTTTCCAATTGCTCACTTATACCAATTTCAGATTTTACTAACTGCAAATTGTTTGCTATTTCAGGTCTTAAATCTGAAGGTTTCATAATTTTCAAATCATTTTCCCGAACTTCTTTTTCAGGAATACTATGGATTTCAAATAAGGTTTTTGCCAAAGATGTTATGTATTTCGGGCTATCTTTGTCCATATTCCAAATTATTTCATAGGTTTCAGCATCCAAATTTAAAACAGGATTATCTTTAAGTATGGGATAAGCCACTAATTCTGTAGATGAAATTCTCCAATCAGGAACCTCTACAGAAAGATGTTTTTTTACCAATTCTAAAATGCGTTTTTCTTTCTTGATTTGTTCCCTCATGCCATCACGACGAGGAATACGCAGCAACCATTGTTGCCCCTTTGTATCAAGAGCAAAAACGACCTTAAAATCAATGCCCATTTCATTGAAATTCATTTTGTCCGTAAGCAACAAGCCGTGTGCTTCAGCAAGTGATTGAATATCTTGAATTGTCATTTTTAATTTCCTTTAAAGAGTTCAATAATTAATGTTCGGATTAGATTGGCTATCATTAACAATCTCTCTCAAAAGTCTTGATGATTTTGTGGTCTTTGATCTCGTAGATAATGTCAGCAATATTATCGACCAATTGCTTGTCATGAGATACGAAGATAATAGTTCCTGCATAGGACTTCATCATTGTTTCTAATGCGGCAATACTTTTTAGGTCAAGATAGTTTCCTGGTTCATCCATAAGCAAAATATTATATTTTCCTAAAAGCATTTTGGATAAAAGCAGTTTGATGATTTCACCTCCCGATAAGTCGGATAAGTTTTTTTGAATATCATTCGCTCCGATCCCCATTGAAGCCAATACTGCACGAATTTCCGCAACTGTGTACTCGCACTCTTCCTGCATAAAGGAGAGCACAGATTTATGCGTGTTAAATTTATATCCTGTTTGTGTAAAGTAGCCAATTTCAGCTTTTGGAGATATGGTTAATCCATCAGCACGTTCTGATATCATTTTTAACAAGGACGTTTTCCCTGTTCCATTCGATCCAGTTATAGCGACTTTAGCGCCAAGCGGTATTATAAAGTTAGCGTCATCAAAGATAGTACGGCTACCAAATTTTAAGCTCAGACCATCTGCCGTAATCGGGAACTTATTGTGCAGTTCTAGGGCTGAACTTTGACGAAAACGAATAGAACGCAAATGCTCTGGTGCTTGAATATCTTCTAATGCAGCCAAACGCTTTTCCATACTCTTAGCTGCCTGATACAGTTTTCTTTGCTTGGTGCCAGTCATTTTTGCATGCCCAAGTCGTCCAGCACTTTCGGTAGAGTTTTTGGATTTTTCTCCTTTTTTCTTATTGTCTAATCGATTAGCTTGCTGGCGTTTTTCTTGCACAGCAGATTCTAATCGCTCCCGTTCCTTCATCATCAGCTCATATTCTACGGCTTGGTGTTGTCGCTCTTCTTCTTTTTGACGCAAGTAATCCGAGTAACCACCCCAATATTCCGTAATTTTACCGTCTTTTAACTCCCATATCTTGTCTACAACCATATCAAGAAAATATCGGTCATGACTGATAACAAGTAATGCTCCATCAAATGCTTTAAGTTGACCAATAAGTAGATCTATTCCATTGAGATCAAGGTGGCTGGTTGGTTCATCCGCTAGAATGCCATGTACTTGTTGGGAAAATGCGGCAGCAATTTTTGCACGAGTTTCCTCTCCGCCACTCATTGTGTCGTTTTGTACATTGGAAACACCAAGGCGAGATAACATTGCCCGGTCTTCGACCGTTTCTATTTCGATTCCGCCCAGTTGGCTGATATGTGCAAAATCACCAAAACGCTGTAATGTCGCTTCGGCTAAAACAATTTCGCCATTAAGTACTTTGAGTAAACTACTCTTTCCTGCTCCGTTATCACCCACAAGACCAATACGGTCATAAGAGTGAATTTCCAATTCATCAATATCCAAAACATCACGCCCAGCATAATCCAAGCGTATGTTTCTCGCTTTAATAATTAAACTCATTTTTATTTACTCCTGTTTAGCTCTTGAAATTTTTTATGCAGCAAACAGGATTTAGGTGAAAACAAAAGCTAGCATCACAGTGTCCTCCCAAAAAAAAAGCTATTCATCCACAGGGTGGACAAATAGCTAGTCAATTAAGTTATAACTGGAAACTATGCACTAAAAGCATACTTATAAATTAAGCATACTTTTACTTTATATATCCGCATATATTCTTAAAGACACAACAAAAGCCCACCATTATAAAATAGTGTCACTATGCAAATAGTTGTGTCTTAACGAATGCGGATAGAATGCATAAACTTACCTAAAAAATAAAATTCAGTTTTATGATAACTTTACTGTTAAAAGAAGTCTAGACAACCTTGTTTTATGCTTGGATATAAGGCTTATTTTAAAATAATAGTAGTGAAGATTTTCTAAAATTAACATAATACACCTTATACGAATAAAAAAATGGGAGCCTTAAGCTCCCATTTTTTAAGTAATTTTTTCAAATAAGGCTTGGGTGAGCATCTAAAATTCGAATCAATGTAGCTGCTGGTCCAGTTGGATAGCGTCGTCCCTGTTCCCAATTTTGCAGGGTACGGGGGCTAATATGTAGACGTGCAGCAAATTCATTTTGGCTCAAGCCAGTTTTTTCACGTACTTCTTTAATATCAGGCAATTCGAGTTCTGTAACTCGGCTTGCTTTAACTTCTTTACGTTTGATAGCTCCAGCTTCTTTGATTGAAGCAACCAAGTCATCAAATAAGTTGTTATCCATGAAATTGCTCCTTCACGAGTTGGTGCAGAATGGCGGTTTCCTTATCTGTTAAATTATCTTTTACTGATTTTGGATAAGCCACTAAGAAAAAGATCTGATCATCCTCGGTGACCCAATAATAAATCACCCGTATCCCACCACTTTTCCCTTTGTTACCTTGAGCACAACGTACTTTGCGAATACCACCGCCATTCTTGATTAGGTCACCTCTATCAGGCTGTACCAAAAGATCTTGCTGAAGTTGACGATATTCCTCATCAGATACAAGGTCTTTAATTTGCTTGGTAAAGATGCTGGTTTCAATAAATAACATGGACTCTTTATACGTCAATGGCGTATTTGAATTTTAGCAGTTTCCATAACAAAAAACGAGAGCTGGTAGATCTCTCTTGTTATTCCTAAGTAGAAATGTCCTACCTAATAACCAAATAGAAATGTCCTATATGGACAATTCCAAGTCAAGCACAGGATTTAGATTTCGTTCTTTGATTGCTATTTTCTGTGCACGTCTGCTTGGCATCTTTTGAGAACGATTGCGTTTGTTTTGTTGTTCCAGTTCTTCATGCTGTTGTTGGATATGATTCAGAACAGCACCCAACCGTTTATTCTCAACAATCTCTCGCTGATTCAGCTGACTTAATTTATCGAAGAGGCTGTAATTGATCTTTCGGCCATCATGCATGAGGGCTACAGTACCATCCGGGTATTCCAGGAACTCAAGATACTTACCGATCAACCTTTGATTTTCTTCGGTGTTTTCCAGGAGATATACGCATTTATCATAAGTAATCGTCAGGCTATTCGTGACTCTGCGGGGTTCACGCCAAGTAAAAATATCATCTAATTCTTCGGCTGTTTCAGTGATAGGCCGATGTAGATCCTTAGGATTAAAAGCCATCTTGGCGAACTTCTGATTGAACTGCTCAATGAAGCAGGGTAGCCAGGCATTAGCTTGCTCAATCGAGCTGATACCTTCCAGACGCATCTCCTTGATCAGACGGTCCTGAAGGGTTCTGTTGGCACGTTCCACACGGCCTTTGGCCTGTGGTGAATTGGCGAAGATGATATCGATATTCAGGGTACTGAGTACGCGTCCAAACTGGGTAATCTTGGTGTCTTTCTTGCTGCTTTGATTCACCCTGAAGACTGAATGTTTGTCGCTGTAAAATGCCAACGGCTTACCATGCTGCTCAACATACAAGCGTGTTGAAATCATATAATCAAAGGCTGATTCTGATTCACAGAAGCGTAAATGCTGCAATTTTCCTGTAGCATCATCGATAAACACCAGCAGACAGCATTTAGCAGCGCGTCCTTCAAACCAGTCATGATATGAGCCATCAATTTGGATCAGTTCACCAAAGCAATCCCGGTTGTAACGAGGCTGATACGGGCGTTTCAGGCGCTTGGATCGAGGAATCCATAAGTCAGCTGCAATCATCCAGGAACGCAGGGTTTCTACTGAAAGATCGAATCCATGTACGGTGGTGAGCTTTTCATGCGCTAAAGTGGGTCCGAAACCATGGAGTTGGTCAGAAACAATATTGAGGCACTTGAGTCTGAGTTCTTCAGGAAGTTTGGAATTGCTGATTTGGCCACGACCGGCATGGGCTAATGCAGCGGGACCTTGAGCTTTGTATTTCTGCAGTAAGCGTCTGATCTGACGTTCTGAAATATGAAGTAGCTGAGCAGCCTGGGATTGAGTTATGCGTTGATCACAGATTTCTTGCAAGACCGACAATCGTTTAAGTTCTTTATCCGACATAGACACCAACATATCAAACCGTCCGCTAACGAAATTGCAAAAGTGCATATTCTAAAAGCGGACATTTTTACTTTGGAGAAACCGGACATTTCTATTTTGGAGTTACACTCTCTGTTTCGCATAACAGCCATTATGTTAAATAGCATGCAATATTGGATACCATACTGAAATAAGTAAAACAGTACCTAATACTCGATTAAAGAGCACCATATGATGAGCTGTAGAAAGTATTTTTTTTGTGATTTTTCCTAAATAAGCCCAAATAAATAAACAAGGTAGAGAAATCAGCATAAAGATGAATGAAAATAGAATGAGTGACTGATAGTAGTTAGCTAGTTGTGCTGTATAAACAGTAATAACAGCAATAGCCATCAACCAGCTTTTAGGGTTGATAAACTGTAAAAAGAAGCCTGTAAAAAAACCATTTTTCTTATTTTGATTTTGGATTTTAGATTCTAGATCAGGTCTATAATTAAAAATTTTCCATCCAATATAGCTTAACCAAATGCCGCCAGTGAAACTTAATATTAATTGAATCTTGGGGTATTCATTGAGTGTTGTACCAATTCCAAGTCCTGTAATTAAGACTAATGATGCAGCACCAATACTTCCACCGAAGATTAAGCCTAATGTTTTTTTCTTTGTACACGACAAAAAAAGATAACTCATTGAAATAATGGCATAATACTTGTTTTCTGACGACGAATATGATGACACATTTCAATGAGTTACATCTCATCTTAAACAAATATCTAAAGTGGAACAAGTCACATGCAAAATGTTTTACACTGATTATGCTTGCATTAATTGTAAAACAGACATGTAATCTTTCTTCTGCATCTAAAGCCTTACCCATCAAGTGCTTACCACAATCATTTTATCGACGTATACAACGCTTCTTTGCAGATCAGTATTTCGATTATCGTCAAATTTCTCAGTTAATTTTCAATATATTTTCATTCGATAAAGTCCAATTAACTTTGGATAGAACCAACTGGAAATGGGGAAAACGAGATATCAATATCTTGATGTTAGCCATCGTCTATCGTGGAATAGCGATACCTATTGTTTGGACATTGCTCAATAAACGTGGCAATTCAGATACAAAAGAGCGTATTGCTTTGATTCAACGCTTTATCTCCATTTTTGGTAAAGATCGTATTGTGAATGTGTTCGCAGACAGAGAATTTATCGGTGAGAAATGGTTTACATGGTTAATTGAAAATGACATTCACTTCTGTATACGTGTTAAAAAAACTTTATTGTGACCAATCACTTAGCCAAGAATCATAAAATTAGTGATTTATTTCGTCATCTTCAAGTTGGTCAAACAGAATGTCGTAAACGACGTATTTGGGTTGGTCGAGTGAAACTGTATATTAGTGCGCTACGATTAGAAGATGGAGAACTTTTACTTGTTGTTTCTCCTATGTTTAATGCTTCTGCTATTCGTGATTATGCATTACGCTGGGAAATCGAAACCTTATTTAGTTGTCTCAAAGGACGTGGATTCAATCTTGAAAATACTCGTTTAACAGACCCTAGACGAGTTAAGAAATTGATAGCAGTGCTAGCTATCGGTTTCTGTTGGTGCTATTTAACAGGTGAATGGCAACATGATCGAAAAAAAGCGATAAAAATAAAGAAGCATGGACGACTTTCAATAAGTTTATTTCGCTACGGTTTGGACTATGTTCAAATGGTTATTCTACGTTTGATTGGTTTTGGAAAAAAAGAAGAATTTAAGAAAGTGCTCGCAATTTTAAGAAAGAAAAAGCCTGATAGAACAAGGGCCCTATGAAATTTGTCGTGTACAGAGTGTTTTTTTAATACTAAATTGATGACTTGTACTAAGAATAAGGAAATTGGTTGGTCCAGGAGTAATTGATGCAACAAAAGAAAAGGCACAAAAAGCTAAAATCGTTTCCAAAATAAAATCCAAAAATTAATAAACTATTTGGCTAGTTTGATAAATATCTTCAAGATATATCTAGAACATTTGTGCACGCTTTTTGATATTGATTCAATGTTATGCCATAACAACGTTTAAACCATCGACCTAGATGACTTTGATCAGAAAAACAAAGATATGAAGCAACAGTTGTTGCTGATAATCCTTTTCTTAACAATTCTTTTGCCTTATTTAAACGGAGTTGGATCAGATATTGATGTGGAGAACAGTTAAAGTTTTTTTTAAATACACGGTTAATATAAAAACGATCTGTTTTCACCAATGTTGAGAGTGTTTGTAAGTCTAAATCATGAAAGAGACTTTCATGTAAAATTTCTTTTAGCTTTAATGCAATATTAGGTAATGTCTGGATAGACTTTTCACGTTTATATAAAATTTTTTTATTTACTAAGTTTTCTAATAAAAGATCTAAATACGTATCTTTCATCAATTGAGATTCATTGTTATTCAATATATTGTAGGTTGAAAGTATCAAATGTGAAAGTTGAGGATCAGAACGTAGGGTTGATTCGATAGCAAGTTCGATAGGCTCATTAAATATTCCTTCATAGCTTTTTTTTAACCATGCTGGATCTAAATGCATCATTTTATAAGTGAAGCCGAGAGGATCTGGTGCATTACCATCATGAACTTCTTCAGGTTCAAGCATGAAAGTTTGACCTTGATAGCTATCAATAATTTTTTTTCTACAATTGAATTGTTGATGTCCTAACTCTGTTACCCCTATAAGATAACTTGAGTGTAGATGAGGATCGTATGCAAAGCCTTTGAAGTGGGCATGAATTAGTTCTATACCTGTAGACTTATCCTGTGTGACATTGACCCAATTGCTCATATTTACTTAATTAGTCCTAATGGATTTAGCTTATCAAAAATTATCTAATGAAGAAATTCTAAAATTAACATAATACACCTTATACAAAATGCCCTTGTAAGCCCTTAATCAAGGGCATTTTTAGTCTCTACTTAACATAAAATTTTGGTGGTGCTTCAAAAAGTATGCTGCCTTTAAATGAAGCCATTATTGATGTAAAAGAAAAGAAGGCTAAATCAAAAGCTTTAAAATGGTTTTCAAGCTTTTTTGAAAAATTACAGCTTCTTCTGAAACTACGCCTAATTCTATGCCTTATTTTGCAATTATTGCCTTCAATACCTACAGTAAAAAATTTACCAATACTTTGCTTACCATTTTTAAAAGCAGTGATGAAACTGTCCCAATGATCACTTGCAATTCGGGTGTAGTGAATATCTAATTGTTTAAGCTTTGTCTTCAATTGTTAGACTGTAGCTAAATCTCGTTTACCCCAAACATAAGCAACAATTTCACCTGTTTCTCGATGATAGGCGTAAATAAGCCATTGTTTATTCTTTTTATTTCCAACAAAATTCCAGAACTCATCTACTTCGAGAGATTCATAATGACTTTGCTGAGGCTGAATTTCATAGGTTGATTCAGTTAAAGTACGTAAAACTTTACCGATACTGATGCGCTCAACTTCAGCAATATCTCGTATACCGCTGCCTCTGACCATCAACTGTAATATTTTACGAGTAATACCTGACTTACATCCTAGATAGCTCAGTGCATGATCACCAATAAACTGACGTTTACAGTCTTTGCACTGATAGTTTTGTTTCCCATCTACTTTGATACCATTTTTCTTTATACTATCACTGAGGCAGGTTGGACATTTGATTGCTAGAGTTATTTGCATTTCTCTATTTTATCAAAATCCAATCGGCTTTTTCTTCAGCATACTTTTTGAAACACTACCAAAAATAGATTAACCTCAAACTTCTAATTCTTATAAATAATGAAAAACACCCAACTTATCTAGCACATCTAAAGACAATTGTTTACGTAGAGCAATATCATCACCAGCTTTCATTTGCATATTTAAAGCAAATGCCACCACTTGCCCATCTGCCTTTTCAACAAAACCCACATACCAACCCACTTGCGGGTCTACAGCCATTCCCCAGCCACTTTTAGCATATAGACGATTCTCCCCTCTGCGCTCTACATACAACATCTCTTTCACTTGTTGCTGAACTTCAGGTTTAAAAGGCAATTGCCCTTGGGCTAAATCATACACAAACTTTACTTCTTGTATAGGTGTAATTGTCAAAGGCCCTTTCAACCAAAATTGATCAACTTCCGTGCCTATTTGCATATTGCCATAACCAATACGTTGCAATTCACTTTGCATTAAGCTTGGACCAATACGACGTGCCAATTCTTGATATACAGGCACTGTAGATGCTTGCATGGCTTCGCCCAAAGTAAAATCTTTGTCCCATGCTTTAAAAAAACGTGGCTTTCCATCCCACTTAAATATTTCTGTAGATGTTGCTTTATGATTTTCTAAACCAATTAGTGCATTGGCAATTTTAAATGTAGATGCAGGAATATAAGCTGTTTTTGCTCGGTCTAAATGCGTGCCATATTTTTTAATATTTTGACCATCATATGTGACAAACACAGCATCAGCTGAGATTTCATTAAAAAGCGCTTGAACATTCTGATCGATGATTGAGTTATTCACTTGTGGAATTGTACTTGTTTTTGCTCGACTCATACTATGCTCAGCACAAGCCCCAATACTTATGCTTAAGCAAACTAAACTCAATATTTTTAATAATTTCATGATATACAACTTTAAAATTTGGTAGTGTTTCAAAAAGTATGCTGAAGAAAAAGCCGATTGGATTTTGATAAAATAGAGAAATGCAAATAACTCTAGCAATCAAATGTCCAACCTGCCTCAGTGATAGTATAAAGAAAAATGGTATCAAAGTAGATGGGAAACAAAACTATCAGTGCAAAGACTGTAAACGTCAGTTTATTGGTGATCATGCACTGAGCTATCTAGGATGTAAGTCAGGTATTACTCGTAAAATATTACAGTTGATGGTCAGAGGCAGCGGTATACGAGATATTGCTGAAGTTGAGCGCATCAGTATCGGTAAAGTTTTACGTACTTTAACTGAATCAACCTATGAAATTCAGCCTCAGCAAAGTCATTATGAATCTCTCGAAGTAGATGAGTTCTGGAATTTTGTTGGAAATAAAAAGAATAAACAATGGCTTATTTTTGTTCAAAAGTCATATTTTACCTCGGAGAAACCGGACATTTTTATTGGTGAGAATATAGACACTTTAAATGGGTTCTAACACTCTCTGTGGTGTTATTCCTAAGTAGAAATGTCCTACCTAATAACCAAATAGAAATGTCCTATATGGACAATTCCAAGTCAAGCACAGGATTTAGATTTCGTTCTTTGATTGCTATTTTCTGTGCACGTCTGCTTGGCATCTTTTGAGAACGATTGCGTTTGTTTTGTTGTTCCAGTTCTTCATGCTGTTGTTGGATATGATTCAGAACAGCACCCAACCGTTTATTCTCAACAATCTCTCGCTGATTCAGCTGACTTAATTTATCGAAGAGGCTGTAATTGATCTTTCGGCCATCATGCATGAGGGCTACAGTACCATCCGGGTATTCCAGGAACTCAAGATACTTACCGATCAACCTTTGATTTTCTTCGGTGTTTTCCAGGAGATATACGCATTTATCATAAGTAATCGTCAGGCTATTCGTGACTCTGCGGGGTTCACGCCAAGTAAAAATATCATCTAATTCTTCGGCTGTTTCAGTGATAGGCCGATGTAGATCCTTAGGATTAAAAGCCATCTTGGCGAACTTCTGATTGAACTGCTCAATGAAGCAGGGTAGCCAGGCATTAGCTTGCTCAATCGAGCTGATACCTTCCAGACGCATCTCCTTGATCAGACGGTCCTGAAGGGTTCTGTTGGCACGTTCCACACGGCCTTTGGCCTGTGGTGAATTGGCGAAGATGATATCGATATTCAGGGTACTGAGTACGCGTCCAAACTGGGTAATCTTGGTGTCTTTCTTGCTGCTTTGATTCACCCTGAAGACTGAATGTTTGTCGCTGTAAAATGCCAACGGCTTACCATGCTGCTCAACATACAAGCGTGTTGAAATCATATAATCAAAGGCTGATTCTGATTCACAGAAGCGTAAATGCTGCAATTTTCCTGTAGCATCATCGATAAACACCAGCAGACAGCATTTAGCAGCGCGTCCTTCAAACCAGTCATGATATGAGCCATCAATTTGGATCAGTTCACCAAAGCAATCCCGGTTGTAACGAGGCTGATACGGGCGTTTCAGGCGCTTGGATCGAGGAATCCATAAGTCAGCTGCAATCATCCAGGAACGCAGGGTTTCTACTGAAAGATCGAATCCATGTACGGTGGTGAGCTTTTCATGCGCTAAAGTGGGTCCGAAACCATGGAGTTGGTCAGAAACAATATTGAGGCACTTGAGTCTGAGTTCTTCAGGAAGTTTGGAATTGCTGATTTGGCCACGACCGGCATGGGCTAATGCAGCGGGACCTTGAGCTTTGTATTTCTGCAGTAAGCGTCTGATCTGACGTTCTGAAATATGAAGTAGCTGAGCAGCCTGGGATTGAGTTATGCGTTGATCACAGATTTCTTGCAAGACCGACAATCGTTTAAGTTCTTTATCCGACATAGACACCAACATATCAAACCGTCCGCTAACGAAATTGCAAAAGTGCATATTCTAAAAGCGGACATTTTTACTTTGGAGAAACCGGACATTTCTATTTTGGAGTTACATGTGGATTTCGTATAAGAGATTTTATGTTAAATAGATTTATTTAGTTTTAAATAAAGAAAAGCCCACCAAAGGTGGGCTTTTCAAATTTTTTGTCTATAACGAAGGATCACTAGAACTTAATAAATTACTGATTTATTAAGGGAAGACGATCACAACAGACTCTCTATCTATTAGTATATACCAATATTTAATGAATGCAAAATTAGTTTAATGAAAGAATTAGCATCAACTTTAACGTCATTCACACCATTTTTAACAAGTGTGAGATTAGCTCCTTACCAATTAACTTTTGATATAACTAATGATCATGAGCTAATGGGGGCATATTTATGGAGTCAACAGGGAGCAAGTGCCCTATACCCACTTTTTCATTTTGTAGAAATCTTCATAAGAAATGCGATTGATAAAGAGGCTAAACGAAGATTCGGAGAATTTTGGTGGGATAAAATTAGCTATAATAACACTCAACATGCTTGTAAATGTTTCATTGAAAATATTGATAATGCTAAAGAAAAACTAGAAAGAGATTGGCGAAAAGCTGAGAAAAAGCGGCAAGGATTGAAGAGAGGAGAACGTTTGATTGATCCATGCCCTGAATTTTCTCATGATCAAATTATTGCTGCTACAGAGTTTTCAACATGGACATTTATATTAACTAATGGGTTCATGAAACCTAAGTATTTGACCGATACTAATAAAGAGTACTTATGGCCACAATCTCTAGGTAAAGTATTCAAACATTTTAATACTTTAGATTCCTCTCCGCATAAAGCTCTAAAGATTTTGCATGATAATTTAACGGATATTCGTAACTATAGAAATAGGGTTTTTCATCATGAGCCTATTTGGATTAAAGGTGATACTCAAAAACTAAATTCAATAAGAGCAATTGAAACTATTCGTCATAAAATCAATAAGATGGAAGAATTTATTAAAGTAATAAATTCAAATATTTATCAGAATTTATATGAAACTAATATTTTTAATAATGCTCGAAGGGTATGTTCAAAACAAGAATTAGAAATTTATCAAGGAAAGGCTAAGACCAATGTTCTGAAAGATGGGGAGGATGTGATTCTACAAAGATCTATAATTACCACAGCTCAATTGGAAACAATATGTATTGATATTGGAAATCAGCTATTTAGTTTTTCAAGAATGTTTTGACCAAAATTCCCAGAAAAATTATCTAAAATTAATATCTTTTTATAAAATAGAAGGAAAAGTTTATGCCTAATACTGAAAGAGGTTATGTTTATATCCTTAGAGATAGACTGAACAATAATGAAATTAAGGTAGGGCTATCGAAGGACCCAATTAGTCGTATAAAACAACTGCACAATACCTCTACGGCTCTTCCAATGTACTTATATTACGTATGGGAAGTACAAGATATGAGATATGCAGAAAAAATTGCTCATGACTCTCTAAGTGATCATAGAATCAATAATCGTAGAGAATTCTTTGAAATCCTAACAATACCTGACTGTATATCACTAAATATTAGTGAATATGAGCGGTATAACTACGATGCTAGTTGTATGTATTTAGATGCTTTAATTAATGCGATAGAAGATAATTTTTCAATGATGCAAATAGCTTTTAGACCATGCTATGAGCTACTCCAAGACTAATTTTTGGGAACATCTAATGCATTTACCAAGCAAATCTTTCCAGAATATTCGTTTACTTCAAACACTGATTAAGTACTCAGACTCTAATGGTAATATCGATACTAAAAACAATGAAATGTGGAAAGATTTAAACAAAATTTTTCCTAATACGAATTTACTTGATCGGAGGTTATATGAGTTAGATAGGGAAGGAATTATTTATTATGAGGAGATAGGAGAAGATGGCTTTGCACCAATTGTTTTAGCTGGGATAAAAGACGAAACGCATTTATTTTTAACACAACTTATTGAAAAAACTGAAATTGAAGTAATCAACATAGAATAAATGATCAAAGACTTGTTAACTTTTGATCCAGAATTATTAACACAGAATATTGAAAAAGCCCAAAAAGATTTAAATCATGCGAAAAATCAAGCATTAAGTAATGAAATTTTAAAGCCAATCCTCAAGCCAATTGAGCAAATTGAAAATCAATTCAAAAGTGTAGCTGCTGTCAGTAAAATTTATGATGACGTTTATAAGAATATTAGTAAGCGTCCGCTGAATCCCATACCTATTTTTTAATTCGATTTAGGTTTCCAGCAGTGCGGCAGCAATTCTTCAATTTGGGTCACTTTGTGTGTCGGTAACCTTTTCAGCACATCACTTAAATAGGCATACGGATCCAAGCCATTCAGCTTTGCTGACTGGATTAAAGTCATGATGTTTGCCGCTCGCTGACCACTGCGCAGCGAACCTGCAAACAGCCAGTTCTTGCGTCCCAACGCCCAGGGACGCATCTGATTGTCGGGTAGTCAGACGCAGTTACCTACGTCCAACCCCCTAAGAACCGTGCATGCGAGTTTCCCAGCACACGGCTCAAGCCTCTGCTAAGGCGCCATTCGGCACCCGGTTATACATCGTTGACATTGGCAAACTGAACACTCCTCGGACAATACAGATGGTAAATCTCAAGATTAGCAACAGCATCCGTTCCACCATGACTTAGCTTCACAATATGACGGCTGTGCCATGGTGTATCTTTGGTGACTGGTTTAAGACAGGCGCAGCAGCGACCACCTTGTTTTAGCCACACCCGATACAGCTTGGCTCGCCCCTTTGCGGAGACCAGCATTCTTTTACCCCATCGGGATTCGAAGTACTCATCCCATGCGGGGTCATGAGGGTTAGCAGCAGCCTTGATCTTGATATGTCGCACAATTGGCGTGTCCGAGGCAGACACTAATGTGTATTGTCGCTTCCGACCATCAGCGGACTGTTCATCACATGAGAACACCCATCGACGCGCTCCTTGTACTTTGAAATACCGATCTTTGACCCATCGGAGTGTCTTGCGAGGGTGGCGACGTACAGCCCATCGCCAGAGCATTTCCCACACTGCGTTGTCTACCTGGTTGAAAACCTTCTTGGCAACGACATGACTATGATAGTTGGCCCAACCCCTTAGAATCGGGTTGAGCAAACCGATCAAAGTGGCCTGTCGTGTCGCTTTGTTTGCATTGATTAATGCTCGCAGCTTGTCAAGATGAGCGCTGATGTTTGCCTTTGACGGCTTGATCAGTAGCTTGCCGTTGTACTTACGTACGTTCCAGCCAAGAAAATCGAACCCGTTCCCTATGTGCGTGATTTTGGTCTTTTCCTGAGAGAGCACGAGACCGCGCTCCGCCAGAAATTCAACCACGGCAGGGCGAACTTCATTTTCGAGCCACTCTTTAGAATACCCCGTGATGATGAAATCATCCGCATACCGTACCAGTTGCAGCTTTTTGCCTGTCCATTTGGCGTTAGGGAACCTCTTCGCCAGCATCGTTTCCAGTCCGTCCAAGGTCATGTTGGCCAACACCGGGGAGATAATACCTCCTTGCGGTGTTCCGGAAAGACTGGGAAACAGCTTGCTTTGGTAGACGTAACCGGCTTTGAGCCATTTCCGTAGAATCACCTTGTCCATTGGGAGGTTGGCGATCATCCAGTCATGGCTGATATTGTCGAAACAGCCTTGAATGTCACCCTCTAGCACCCACTCCGCACTTACTTTTCTTGACAGCACACCAAAGCACTGTGCTGCAGCATCCGCGGTTGAGCGTTGTGGTCTGAATCCATAAGAGTTCCGATCAGCGGTGGTCTCCGCGATGGGTTCCAAAGCCAGCAGATGGAGCGCCTGCATGGCCCGGCATTTCATCGTGGGTATCCCGAGAGGTCTCATCTTGCCATTTTTCTTCGGAATAAGGACTCTCCGAAGCGGAAGGGGCGTGTAACCTCGCCTCTTCAACGACATCATCGCACCGGTCTTGGCCTTGGGTGTATTCCAAGTCACCTTGTCGACCCCAGCCGTGTTTTTGCCTTTGTTTTCAGACACTCGTTTTACGGCCAATGCTTTGCCACTAAACGAGTGAGTCAGCAGCCATTGCAGAGCTTTCGCCTTGTTATACCTGCCGTCTTGTACCGCCTTCACAATACGCGCTTGCAGCCCTCTGACATGACGCTGTACAGCAATCCAATCGATGCTGTCCCACGATGTGCTGGAAGGCGCACACGCTGATACTGCTGCGTTCATTTGCTCTCCCTCCATTAAAAGGGTTCTACACACTCTCTTGTGATGAGAGACCATAAGGACGTCAGCCCGCTTTCGCGTGAGGTAATGTTTCAACCTCTATCCAACCCATTACAGACTGGCATTCGCTTTTTCCTCGTTCCTTCGCCCGCATCACCATGGGCAGTTTTTGCAAACTGCTTTCCCAATGGGGGTAATACGGGATTTCCACGTTCCGCTTACTGAAGTACATCGGCTTAGGTGCCTGCTATCGACCGGGAGGCGTATGGGTCACGAATGCGTAGTAGAAAGACGCGATTCCCACCTCCATTACCGTTTTGGTTCGAGCGTATTAGCCATTTCCGCTCGTTCAATTTAACGATCGTTGCGCAGATTCACATGTGTTCACCATACCGATTATCTAGCCCTTGTCCGGCTATGGCTGCCAGAAGAGTACGCCTCTCACGATTGATACCCCGCACCTTACGGTGCCTCGTTACATTGTCGAAGGCGCTCTTTATTCAGCCTTCTAGATTCACCCGGTGACACGGGTGGTTCCCGCAGGGGGAACAACTTCATTAAGCGACTTCGTGTCGCACCTCTACCCAATTGTTGCATATCGGTAGATTGCCATCATCCAGATAGCGGCTTAAAGCTGGCCAACGCTTCAGAGTGTAATTGATGGCCTTGGCGGTGGGAGAACTCGATGGCACTGTCAGATGATGTTGGTTGAGCCATTCATATAGTTGTTGCATCACTGGTTGACTATGCTGTTGTCGGTATTCGCGGCGGTCTTCCGCTGTACCATCGGTCTTTTTCCTGAGCTCTGCTTCTATCGCATACAGTTTCTGAATCAGCACTAATGCCTGTTCAGCGACCTGACTTTTCCCAGTTACATGCAGTTCATGGAATTTACGACGTGCATGCGCCATGCAGCCCACCTCAATGACATCGCCTGATTTAAAGCGTGCTTTATAACCACTGTAATCATCACAGACTAGATAGCCCTGCCAGCCTTTCAAGAACTCTTCAGCATGCTGGCCTGAACGACTATCCTGAAAGTCATAGATCACCGCCTGAACTGGATTGTACTGTGTAGTGGCATAGGCCCAGACATAACCTTTCTTCGGTTTTTTATTATTCTCACCCATCCGCATGATGGTGACCGGTGTTTCATCTGCATGCAGCACCTGCTGTTGTAGTACCACCTCTTTTAAGGCATTGGCCAGAGGTTCCAGTTCTACACCGCAGCGACCTATCCAGTCAGATAAAGTTGATCTAGAAAGTTCGATTCCCGCCCGCTGATAGATCAGACATTGACGGTACAGCGGCAAATGATCGGCATACTTCGATACCAGCACATGGCTGAGCAATTCAGGTGAAGCAATGCCTTTATCAATCACATAGGCGGGCATCGCTTGCTGAGTCAGAGTGTCACACTGATCACAGACCCATTTACCACGCACATGCTGTTCCTTATAGAACTGTGCCGGTCTGAAATGCAGTTTTTCACTGACATCTTCGCCGATACGACGGAGTTGGCAGCCACAAGCACATTGGGTTGATGCAGGTTCATGCTCAATACGGATGGTGTGTAGATGATCTGGCAGTGGTCGACGTTTAGGTTTGTTGACTGTTGCTTTGTGTGTCGCTGCATTGGTTTTATCTGCATTTAGCCGTTCCAGTTCTAGATCAACCGCGGCAATATCTTCTTCAACCGCTTCATCCCACAGATGGATTTGTTTTGCCGTTAAGTGTTCATTCTTTTGGGCGAATTTGTGCTTTTTAAACAGCGCCAGTTCATGCTCGTATTTTTGATTGAGAATAGAAAGATGTTGAACTTTGGCATCCAATTGTTGGTTTGATTGTGCTAGAGACTGATGCTGCAGCGCCAACTGCCTGGTGAATTCCAGCAGTTGTTCATGGGTCAGTTGGCTTAAGTCAGGCAGCGTATTCATGACCGCAGTATGCCTGAGGTCATGACGCAGAGGAAATAGAACGTTTGGAGAATAGCAGAATGGAACAGCCTGGTTTAAAGCATCGTCACCACCTGCTGTCGTCCAATGCGCTGCCAGGGCAAACCTTGGATTAATGCCTGTAACTGTTCCGGGCTGAGGGCCACGGTTTCACCTTGGTGAACTTGAGCCCAGTGAAATTTGCCCTGTTCCAGCCGCCGGGCACACAGCCAGATGCCCAATCCATCATGTACCAGCACTTTCATGCGATGGCCACGTTTATTACAGAACAGGTAAGTACAATGCGGTTTGATGTAGCCAAAGGCTCTCACCACCTGAGCCATGACAGTATCCATCCCTGCTCGCATATCCAGAGGTTGGGTAGAAAGCCAGATTTCATCGATACGGATCATGTTGCCAGCACCTTGAGTAATTCTGCCAAGGCAGGTATTTCTGATACTTGCCATTTCAAGCCAATTTCTGCTTTTGAGTGGGGTAAAGTAATTTGAACTTTTAACATGTCAGTAGGAGTAGGATCTAATGGTGCAGAGCAAGATAAGGCAATAAATGCAGGTTTATTCGGTAGTGGTGAGCGATCATTCCCTGGCTTAGCATCAATTAAGCGAATCCATTTGGATACAAGATTTGTATTCAATCCATGTTGCAAAGCGACCGAAGCAATTGAAACGTCCGGTGCTTTACAAGCCTGAACGATCTGCTGTTTAAATTCAGCACTGTATGTTCTTCGTTTTTTCGCAAGAGATGCGATGGATGTCTGATTATTTGTAGTCATAAATTTAAGTCCCCACTTGTTTCTAAGTGGGGACTAAATTAAGGCTTATAGGATGAATTCAGAAGGTGTGTTCAGCGGACGCTTACGTTTATTTAGAAAAAATAATTTAACTTGATGCAATATAAAAAAATCTAATTTGCAAACAAGACGTATTGAGTAAAAATATAAGTAATTGAATATTAATGATAAAATATGTGAGGGTATGGCAGATTAGTAAGAAAACTATAATATTTGTGTTCAGATATTAGAAATTAAAAATAAAATAATTATAAAAATCAAAGGCTTATTTTTTTTACTCTATTTAGGAAACTCCGGAATTAAGTCGACCACTTACCCAAGTTACGCCTTAAATTTGGCTCAATTAGGGGCGCTTTGCATTTCAAATCTTTGTGCAACAAAGCCAATTTAAACTAATTCTAACTGTTCGGCTTCTTCTGTAACTTCAATATCTTCAGCAGCAGAATTTTCAAATTCATCATTTAACCAACGCTGTAATAAACTACGCATTCTTGAGCTTGGTACATAAATATTGATTGGGTTACCTTCACGAATAGCAGAACGCCATATCCATTGGACCATCTCAGATAGAGCGAATACATCTTCCTTAACAGGGAATCCCTTCATAGCTGAAGCTTTAACAACCATTGGATTTGGATATAGGTTCATCAAGTAAGCTAAGTTGGTTTTGTCTTTGTATTCGTTAGTTGCCTTTGTATTGAAGGCTAACCATTCTTCTTTATAGCGTGATCCAGCAATTGCTGAATGTGCTTCTTTAAATGAAGTCCAAAGGGCACTGTTGCAAATAACCACGAATGGTAAGCTGAAGACTGTTTTAGCTAAAGGTGCAGCATATGAATCCTTTCCATGGTCGGCATTTTCAGGGCGAAATCATTCTTTGGGCTGTGCGCTGGTATTGTAAATATGGCATTAGCTATCGTGAACTGCAGGAAATGCTCGCTGAACGTGGAGTGAATGTTGATCACACCACAATTTATCGCTGGGTTCAGCGTTATGCTCCAGAAATGGAAAAACGTTTACGTTGGTATTGGCGTAATCCTACAGATCGACATTTATGGCATCTGGATGAAACTTACGTAAAAGTGAATGGCAAATGGGCATATCTATACCGTGCAGTTGACCAACGTGGCCATACTCTTGATTTCTATCTTTCTGCTAGACGAAATACCCATTCAGCTTATTGTTTTCTTGGTAAGATTTTGAATCATGTCAAAAAATGGCAGATTCCACGAGTCATAAACACTGATAAGGCTCATACCTATGGCCGTGCTTTGTCGCGACTAAAACAGGAAGGAAAGTGTCCTGAAGACCTGGACCATCGACAGATTAAATACAAGAATAACGTGATTGAATGTGATCATGGCAAGCTCAAACGGATCATCAAGGCTACGTTGGGATTCAAGTCTATGAAAACGGCTTATGCCACAATTAAAGGAATTGAGGTTATGCGTGCTCTACGCAAAGGACAAGCTTCATTATTTTATAACGGTAATATTCTAGGAGAAGTTTGGCTAGTAAATAGAGTTTTCGGTCTCTAAGCTTTTTTGAAGGGAAAATCATTGACTCAGATCCCTATTTGCAACAGTGCCGTCAAAACAGCAAGTATGCAGTCTTGACCAGGCATCTAGGGGTCGTCTCAGAATTCGGAAAATAAAGCACGCTAAGGCGTAGTCACCCCGTGACTCCCCCGCGCCGATGCAGCGAGCTTCGTTCCGTCTTGCAGTGACGCAATCAGCGGGCAGGAAACGTTCCCTTTCCGCGCATGGCAGGCGCACACCAGTTCAGACAGCACGGCCTCCATGCGTGCCAAGTCGGCCATCTTCTCGCGCACATCCTTGAGCTTGTGCTCGGCCAGGCCGCTGGCTTCCTCGCAATGGGTGCCATCCTCCAGCCGCAGTAGCTCGGCGATTTCGTCCAGGCTAAAGCCCAGCCGCTGGGCCGATTTCACGAACCGCACTCGTGTTACATCCGCCTCGCCATAGCGGCGAATGCTGCCATAGGGCTTGTCTGGCTCCGGCAGCAGGCCCTTGCGCTGGTAGAACCGGATGGTCTCCACATTGACCCCGGCCGCCTTGGCAAAAACGCCAATGGTCAGATTCTCAAAATTAATTTGCATATCGCTTGACTCCGTACATAACTACGGAAGTAAGCTTAAGCTATCCAAACCAAATTTGAAAGGACAAGCGTATGTCTGAACCACAAAACGGGCGCGGCGCGCTCTTCGCCGGTGGGCTGGCCGCCATTCTTGCGTCGGCCTGCTGCCTGGGGCCGCTGGTTTTGATCGCCTTGGGGTTCAGCGGGGCATGGATCGGCAACCTGACGGTATTGGAGCCGTATCGGCCGATCTTCATCGGCGCGGCGCTGGTTGCACTGTTCTTTGCCTGGCGGCGCATCGTCCGACCGACCGCAGCCTGCAAGCCGGGCGAGGTGTGCGCGATTCCGCAAGTGCGCACCACCTACAAGCTCATTTTCTGGTTCGTCGCCGTGTTGGTCTTGGTCGCGCTTGGTTTTCCCTACGTCATGCCATTTTTCTACTAATCAGGAGTTCATCATGAAAAAGCTGTTTGCCTCCCTCGCTCTCGCCGCTTTCGTTGCCCCCGTGTTCGCCGCCACTCAGACCGTCACGCTGTCCGTGCCTGGCATGACCTGCGCCTCTTGCCCGATCACTGTCAAGCACGCGCTTTCCAAGGTTGAGGGCGTGAGCAAGACCGACGTAAGTTTCGACAAGCGCCAGGCCGTCGTCACCTTCGACGATGCCAAGACCAACGTCCAGAAGTTGACCAAGGCGACCGAGGACGCGGGCTATCCGTCCAGCCTCAAACGCTGATCCGTTAACCGAACTCGGGAGCGACACATGGGACTCATCACGCGCATCGCTGGCAAAACCGGCGCGCTCGGCAGCGTCGTTTCCGCGATGGGCTGCGCCGCCTGTTTTCCTGCCATCGCCAGCTTTGGCGCGGCCATCGGACTGGGCTTCTTGAGCCAGTACGAGGGGCTATTCATTGGCATCCTGCTGCCGATGTTCGCCGGCATCACGTTACTCGCCAATGCTATCGCTTGGCTCAATCATCGACAGTGGCGACGCACGGCGCTCGGCACGATAGGCCCGATCTTGGTGCTGGCAGCGGTGTTTTTAATGCGGGCTTACGGCTGGCAGAGCGGTGGACTGCTCTATGTCGGCCTGGCCTTGATGGTTGGGGTGTCGGTCTGGGATTTCATCTCGCCAGCACATCGCCGCTGCGGGCCGGACAGCTGTGAATTGCCAGAACAACGTGGCTGACGGCAACAGCCGTAGCCACCACAGAAAAGGAAAAATACATGACCACCCTGAAAATCACCGGGATGACCTGCGACTCGTGCGCGGCTCACGTCAAGGAAGCCTTGGAGAAAGTGCCCGGCGTGCAATCGGCGCTGGTGTCCTATCCGAAGGGCACAGCGCAACTCGCCATTGAGGCGGGCACGTCATCGGATGCGCTGACTACCGCCGTGGCCGGACTGGGCTACGAGGCAACGCTTGCCGATGCGCCACCGACGGACAACCGCGCCGGCCTGCTCGACAAGATGCGCGGCTGGATAGGGGCCGCTGATAAGCCCAGTGGCAACGAACGCCCGTTGCAGGTCGTCGTCATTGGTAGCGGTGGCGCGGCAATGGCGGCAGCACTGAAGGCCGTCGAGCAAGGCGCGCACGTCTCGCTGATCGAGCGCGGCACCATCGGCGGCACCTGCGTCAACGTCGGCTGCGTGCCGTCCAAGATCATGATTCGCGCCGCCCACATCGCCCATTTACGTCGGGAAAGTCCGTTCGACGGCGGTATCGCGGCGACTGTGCCTGCGATTGACCGCAGCAAACTACTGGCCCAGCAGCAGGCGCGCGTCGAAGAACTGCGCCATGCCAAGTACGAAGGCATTCTGGACGGCAACCCGGCCATCACCGTTGTACATGGTGAGGCGCGTTTCAAGGATGAGCAGAGCCTGGTCGTCCGTTTAAACGATGGTGGCGAGCGCGTGGTAGCTTTCGACCGCTGCTTAGTCGCCACGGGTGCCAGCCCGGCCGTGCCGCCGATTCCGGGCCTGAAAGAGTCACCCTACTGGACTTCGACCGAGGCCCTGGTCAGCGACACCCTTCCCGAACGCCTAGCCGTGATCGGCTCGTCGGTGGTCGCGCTGGAACTGGCGCAAGCCTTCGCCCGGCTGGGCAGCCAGGTCACGATCCTAGCTCGCAACACGCTGTTCTTCCGCGACGACCCGGCCATCGGCGAGGCCGTTACAGCCGCGTTCCGTGCCGAAGGGATCAAGGTATTGGAACACACGCAAGCCAGCCAGGTCGCGCATGTGGACGGCGAATTCGTGCTGACCACCGGGTACGGTGAAATACGCGCCGACCAGCTGCTGGTCGCCACTGGCAGGGCACCGAACACGCGCAGCCTGGCATTGGAAGCGGCGGGAGTCGCTGCCAATGCGCAGGGGGCCATCGTCATCGACAAGGGCATGCGCACCAGTACGCCACACATTTATGCGGCTGGCGACTGCACCGACCAGCCTCAGTTCGTCTATGTGGCGGCAGCGGCCGGCACCCGTGCTGCGATCAACATGACTGGCGGCGATGCGGCCCTGGACCTGACCTCAATGCCGGCCGTGGTATTCACCGACCCGCAGGTCGCCACCGTGGGCTACAGCGAGGCGGAAGCACATCACGACGGGATCGAGACCGACAGTCGCACCTTGACCTTGGACAACGTGCCGCGTGCGCTTGCCAACTTCGACACACGCGGCTTCATCAAGCTGGTCATCGAGGAAGGTAGCGGACGGCTCATCGGCGTGCAAGCGGTGGCCCCGGAAGCGGGTGAACTGATCCAGACGGCGGTGCTCGCCATTCGCAACCGTATGACCGTGCAGGAACTGGCCGACCAATTGTTCCCCTACCTGACCATGGTCGAAGGGCTGAAGCTCGCGGCGCAGACCTTCAGCAAGGACGTGAAGCAGCTTTCGTGCTGCGCCGGATGAGGAAAAGGAGGTGTTCAATGAGCGCCTACACAGTGTCCCGGCTGGCCCTTGATGCCGGGGTGAGCGTGCATATCGTGCGCGACTACCTGCTGCGCGGATTGCTACGGCCGGTCGCGTGCACCACGGGCGGCTACGGCTTGTTCGATGACACCGCGTTGCAACGGCTGCGCTTTGTACGGGCTGCCTTCGAAGCGGGTATCGGCCTGGACGCACTGGCGCGGCTGTGCCGGGCGCTGGATGCTGCGGACGGTGACGGTGCGTCTGCGCAGCTTGCCGTGTTGCGGCAACTCGTCGAGCGTCGGCGCGAGGCCCTGGCCAGCCTCGAAATGCAACTGGCCGCCATGCCAACCGAACCGGCACAGCACGCGGAGAGTCTGCCATGAACAGCCCAGAGCACTTGCCGTCTGAGACGCACAAACCGATCACCGGCTACTTGTGGGGCGCGCTGGCCGTGCTCACCTGTCCCTGCCATTTGCCGATTCTCGCCATTGTGCTAGCCGGCACGACGGCCGGCGCGTTCATCGGGGAGCACTGGGGTATTGCAGCCCTCACGCTGACCGGCTTGTTTGTCCTGTCTGTGACGCGGCTGCTGCGGGCCTTCAAGGGAAGATCATGACCGCTTCCCAGCCAGCCGAGAGTGGGCAGCTTTGAGCTTCGCTACCAATCTGGAGGAGTACCACCATGAACGCAAACGCCCCGAACACTGCCAGTTGCACCACCTGCTGCGTATGCTGCAAAGAAATTCCGCTCGATGCCGCCTTCACCCCGGAAGGCGCGGAATACGTCGAACATTTCTGCGGGCTGGATTGCTATGAACGCTTCCAGGCACGCGCCAAGGCCGCGACAGAATCTGACATTGCGCCTGTCCCTGGCGGTTCGCAGCCGTCAGATTGAAGCATGGTCTATTAATACATTTATTATTAGATCACTCTGCTAAAAATTTTAGTTAGACCACCTAAGCAATTTAAGTTTAATAAGTTTAATAAGTTTAATAAGTTTAATAAGTTTAATAAGTTTAATAAGTTTAACTGCTATAAAGTGGTATTGTTCACTAGTACACTCATTTATGAAGGATTAAAGGTAACCATCCGATAAAGCACCCAACACATCCCTCGCTTCAGTAGCTTTGCAGTAAGTACTAAATTCAAATCCCGTATGTAGATATATTCGCCTTTTGGATGGAGAACAAGCTCTGCACCACCAAAGCCCACATTTATTACATTGCCTTACCCTGCAACGTTTAATCCATCCATTACAGCAATACTACCCGTTCACATTACTTTATCTCGGCTGATAATCAGCGTAGTAACTTTAGCCAATCTCGCTGCAATTTCCATGTCAGGAATTTGTCCACTTATTCCAATGATGATGAGAACTGCAGCATTGACTTAGATCGCCAGTGCTCAGTACTGGCCATCATGTAGCTTTTATCGCTTTAGCGCCTTAACTTATTTAAGTGGCGTAACTTGCATAACTTATGCATCCTATTTAAGTGATGTAAGTTATAGTATTCCGTGTCAGGAATCTGTCTACTTATCAGCGTCCGCGGAACTGCAGGATTTCTGGCTTTGTTGTTCGCAACGAGGGCTAACTCTGGAGTTCCGTATAAGGCATAATCAATAACGACGCCTGATGCGAACATAGCGATTGGGCTGAAACGGAAGGTATCAGGAGCAATCGCTTTGGCAGAATTCCCCAAGGTGCTCACAATAAGATTCACATTGATGAAATCTGGCTTTCTACTCAGCCCATGGATATGCGAGCAGTTACTTATACTGCTCTTTCTCATGTCCTAAAAGCCTTTGACCATGTCAAATCGCAACATTGAGGTTATCTTGTTTTGGAATAAGCGTGGTCATTGTATGAAAGTGTTGATACATGATGGACTGGGTATTCAAAGCTCTACGGTTGAAACAAGCAACATTTCACTGGACTCAAACTCATCATAGTGAAACAATTACAAGCATTGATTCAGAGTTTCGCTTGATAAAGAATTTGACAATGTGCATCAAACATCATGACATCAATTCAGTCAGCCAAGCTGAATAGCCTAGATCCGTGTCTGTGCAGAAAAGGACGCCTTCATATAAAATAACTCAAATAGATAAATTACCACCACACTGCTAGAGCCTGAGCTGAATTTAAAAATATCTATAGGGTTCACCGGGGACTTACAGTAAATTTAACTTGGATAAAAAATATCCCCCTTAAAAAAGTGGGATATTTTTAATTTATTTATTTATTTAATATTTCTTTTAATTCATCTGCACTATATGTCGATAAATTTTCTATAGCTGCTCGAACAATACTTGAACGATTTATTCTTGCATTTTGCCCTTTTACAACCAGCTCATCAATTAGTTTACTAATATCTTCATTGAGAGAAAAAGTGTAACGAATAAATTTTTTTTCACTTGATTCTAAAGCCTTTACCCTCTTTTCTGCACCAGATATAAATGCATCTAACATTTTATCTTGTTCAGTAGGTTCAGGTTTTTTGTTTAGCCCAGTTAAACCAGCCATAGTTATACTCCTAAAAACTCTCTTGCAATACTTTCAATTTCAGCTTTCGCTTTAGGATCACTATTTACTTCAAAAACCGAAAGCCCATTTTCATCTGCATCATCATAAACATTTCGATTTGTTGTGATTGAATTCAATGCATCAATACCAAATGATTTGCATGCCTCTTTTGCATCTAAAATTCTTTGAACTTGAGAAGGAAGAGTTGGACACTGAGTAATAATTGCTCTAGCTTTCAGATTTGGATTTACTGTCTTTGCTAATTTTAAAACTTGTTCCATATGATCTAAAGTTTTTAGATCTCTTCGTTTGGGTCTAAACGGCAATAACATATGTGTAGCTATAGTCATTGCTGAACGTAATGCTTCAGAATCCTGTCCACCTGCATCAATGATAATATCTTGGTATCTTTTATCTAAATCTTTTAAAACTGAACGTATATTCCCTGATGCTTGTACTGATGGAATATTATTTAATTCATCGTTTTCATCTCTTTCTTTGACCCAATCTGTTGTTGTTCCTTGAGGGTCAGCATCTAATAAGAGGACGTCTCTTTGACTTTGTTGTAAGTAAACTGCAAGATTTTGAGCTAAACAGCTTTTACCAGCACCGCCTTTTTCACCACCAACTAAGATAATCATAATTTATGTAAGTTACGTAAGTTTGTTTGTGTATAATTTAACGGTGATTTATGAAGTAATCAACTATCATGAAAAAAAAAATTAAAAAAAAGTTATCCACAAAAGAATGGTCTTTTTGAATTTATATATATTTATTTAAATTTATTATTTATATCTCTGCTCAAAGCTTGACTAGCAAAGGGATACAGGAAGTATATGTTGACAAATTCCTACCAATAAGTTGACTTTTTCCTGTTTCTGAGTTGACATATTCCTACCAATAAGTTGACTTTTTCCTGTTTCTAAGTTGACAAATTCTGTGCATAAGTTGACAAATTCTTTTATTAAAAATACTTTCATTTGTGGACGTTAAGTAGTATTGTCAATATATCTATTTATAACATTTTCCTTAATATATCTCCCT